>JAPLKB010000011.1 GCA_026388275.1 Pseudomonadota bacterium | reverse complement strand
TGGCCGTTATTGCTGCAATGAGAAAATTGCTTCTTATCGCACATGCTGTATATAAGGGTAAAGTACCATATCGTGATGTATGATAAAAAAACTAAAAAAGGAGAGTTTTGGGCTTGACATTAATGACAGTATCTGACCCCGTTGTTTCCCTTCCTGGCCCGATATTCGATAGGGCTTGGCGGCGGCCGCTGCATTGATCGTCATGCCGACTTGGTTTTCGGGATAGTCGAATAGAGTCCTCTTGAGAAGGTTTAAGCTGACCGGCTCGTATCTGTCCCAGGTATCTTTTGAAGTAGAGGTTTCATAGATGGGTACCAATGATCGATTGAGCGCGCACCCTACCACTAGTAACAATACAAACAAAACAGACAGACAGCTCAAATAGAAGCAACAGACGAATATCTTATCTGATGTGCTCACTCTCTTTCCTTGCTTCTTATTCATCGACTATGTCCCAACGGAAAGCTAAGCCGGAGCGGCCCACGGGGCCACTATCGGCTTGAGCGATGGGTTGGGCAATGTTCTTTCCCTCTTATCTTCGTTTCTCGCCAATGATCTCGCCTTCTGCTTTTTCGAGGTAATCCAACTTCATCTGCAATCTATCAGGCCACCTATCCAGCAACACTTGGGCTTCGAGGTCTATTCGCTGCCCTTTCTTCCAATACCTCGGCAAGGTGCTGTAAATATCGTCCGTAAAATTCAATGAAGGAAGAACAATAGAAAAGCCATTAAATGAAACCAATAAGGCATGTACCGGGTTTCGCAAAAACATTACTTTATTCAGCGGCATACTTTCATTTCCTTCTATCCAGAATCTTGTTCCTATAATGTCATTTTCAGGTTCTTGAATCTGACGTCTTACTCCTTCCAGGTTAGGGGCAAAAGCGTAGCCATACCCAAGCCAAGCAAAAATCAGCAGAAACGAAGATTTGAGTTGACTCAATTTGTATAACCGATGATCGTATTTTTGAGTCATTGAAAGTTCAAACTCGAAGCCGTTGGCGTTGCTGGCGGCAAGATTCTCTAGGTGTTCCTTGTACTTCTCGATTGTAGTTGGCGAATTGGCATTTGGAAGTGGCATTACATCAAAAGAGTGTCCCCTGCTAATGGAGGCTGCTATGTTAAAACTCGCTAATGATAACTTGGCAACAGGTATCGTCCCGTTTTCTTGACCACATACGATTCTTTCAAATTTATCGAATTCCCTTTTGCTTGCGGTACAAACATCGATTTTATGTCCAGCCGATGAATTACACTGGCGGCATGTCAGGAGGATAGGCTTTCCTCCAATACTCTTGGGAGGAACGTCTTCCAATGTGAGATCTGTGCCTGCAATAGCCGAAGACTCAGGATATCCTACCCCACATATCGGGCAATAATAGTGTGAAGAATCCCCCTTTGTATACTTGGCTATTGCTGTCGCCCCATATTGAAAAATCTTCAACCTTTTGTCCTTGTTAGACGTCCTTGTCATTGCAGGTATTTCCTATGCAACCAACGGCAGCGGTCGCGTAGTGACCCGACAGCGTCAATCTCCAGTTCATGCCTTTCTTGTGTAGTCATTAAGTAGAGCCATCCTCTCTAATCCCTTCTGCTAAATCTTGCTGCAAGTATATTAACCACTCTTCATCCCATTGCTTGAATTGGTCACTGACCTTTTTTACGAGTTTATCCCTTTCGAACTCCGTTATTATTTGTGAGGCCCCAAGGCCAAGGTGTTTGATTTCCGCCCTGTAATGACTGACAAGCTCTGTGGTGCAGTCGTAAGAATGATAAGTAGAATGTTCTTCGTGAAACCTGTTTGGGTCAACCTGTAGCATTTTAATTCGTTCAACAAGGAAAGCAGTGTCTATTTTCTCTTTACTGGGCTGAAAAAGCCTTTTGACTTTTCTCTTTCGCTCGCGAATCTTTCGGAAATCGTTTTGGCTTAATCCCTTTCTATCTTCAGTATTTTCATAGCTAGATATCTCCTCTAAGCATTCAGAATAGTTCTTCTGTCTTTCTAATAATGCAGTTATCCTCTCGATAGGCAAAGACGACCTCCGCCAAGTGCCAAGATCGTAACCAAGCTCCGCCACCTGGTTTTTGAAAAAACGCGTTTCCCTAATCAAGCTATCGACTTCCAGCATTTTGGCAATGGATTGTCTGTATAGTCTGATTGCTTCCTTTGGGTCACTTCTTTCGAGGGCTTTTGCTTTGTCTCTTAGGTCTCTCGCTTCTGCTTCCCTCAATTGGTAGGGTTTCCCGCCATCGCAACCAATTACTTCAATCTCGATCTCACATTCACCGCCAATGAGAGAAACAATCTTTGCACTAACCTCGCCGCCTTGATCCATATGCGGGGCCAAATCGTTCATTGCCGGATGCCTGAAAGCAACTTGTCGCGGAATAAAACCTACTTGTTCTCTCGTCTTCCTCAAAACCGCGATGGCGTATTCATCGAAAGCATTATTGTAATCTCGTTGCAGCACAAGGCTCTCACCAAGGGAGCATTTCCGTAGTATTTCTTGCCGACTCGTACCGTCATTGTTGTTATGGATAACGCCAGCTATCTTTGCACGAAATGTTCGCCCCATAAATTCCTCATGATTATGCGCTCACCGAATATTAGCCCAACAAAAAGATAACCGGGAGCGGCGCTCTATAGCCGCGATCCGGTTCATCGGCTGGTTAAGCCAATAGCTCTTGTTTTGGGTACACCATTCCCAGGAATGCCTCTAATGTCTGTGACACGCCCGCCTCAACGCCATCCAGATATGCACCGAAATCGCCCCAGCATTCTGGAGAGAAAGACGTGAAGTGATAGCGGTCAGTAATACTAGCGTCTTTATCCGTCACCCACTGCCTCATGGTCCGATCCATAAAAAGTGCATCGCAGTAAGGACCGAAAATGGAGATGAAGTCCACATCGTAATAAATACCGGCCAGTTTCTCTTCAGCCTTCTTCCTGTTCGGATATGCCCCGTTTCGAACCAGCTTTCTGAGCACAGCAAATAGCTGACAGGATATGTCAATGTACGGGGTGTCGACAAAGTAGTCGGATCTTAGAAAGGTTTTTATTCGCTCAACACGGTCTTCGAATGACATAGTGTCTTCATCAAAATACAAAAGCTCTTTAACGAACCGCGATTCGATAGGCATGCTAAGATAGTCCAAAGTCCCGGCAGCCAGTTTTACCGTGTTTTCCCAGTACTGTGTAAGCAACGACTCTGCATATCCCAATGCTTCCGATCGTCGATCTTCTTCGAAGGTGGCCTTGCCTTTTCGCCAACCCTCAAAGATGTTTACGAGAGCCGATACCGAAGCACTCTTACCCTTACGCATCTCCTCAGTGTCGGATAAGTAAGACGGACGGACGTCAATCCAAAAGTAATCATCCCACGAATGGATATCCTCTCGGAAAGCATGCCGTTCTTCTACTCCAAAATGTTCGGCGTCAGAATTCAGAAAAGCCCGGAAGGAAGCCACCAACTGCGACTGCTTAATCGAATAGGTTGGTGCGAATTCTCGTCCTCGTGCAGTCTGCTTTATGAACTCGAAGAGCTTCTCTTGGTCCTCGTGTCTCCATAAACGAGTCTCATCGCTGTGAACTGATGAATATGGAGACACGAGAAGCTGACGATTCGCAAGGCCCTCGATGCGTTTGGCTGCATCTACAAAAGGCTTTGTTTTATCTCGAAAAGCATGCGAAAGGAAGAACTGGTCTAAGTAGATTACCTGCTTTTTTAGTGGTGGTAGTGGGATGTGCTCCCAGTGACCGCAGGCATTGCAACCTCTTCGTAACACTTCGCCGGAAACGTTGACATTGCCATATTGTCCGACCGTGCCGCATTGGGGACATTTGGTTTTAAGGACGTATGTAATTATCACCTTTATGATCTCTTCTTGTTCTCTGGCTTAACAATTAAGTAGACATCTCCATTGCAAAATATCCCAATAGTCCTTCACTGGTGCTGTATATCCCCACAATTAAGGGGGATATACAGCAAGCCTTAAATATCAACCTATCCATCCAGGGGGCTTTTTACGCTAAGTCCCGGTTTATTCAATACGTGAGTATAGATCATTGTAGTCGACACTTCTTTATGGCCTAAAAGTTCCTGAACTGTTCTGATGTCATAATTTGCTTCCAAAAGATGTGTTATAAAACAGTGACGGAAGGTATGGGCATTGTTTGCGGGGATGGTTTTGACCTTCTCTATGAAAAGAGGATCATATTTAAATGCAACCGTTACGTTTCCTGTATTGTCTTTGTTTACAATAACCCCCACTAATCCCCCATTAAAGAAACAATTCTATCAACTCATTTTGTAACATGTCAATAATAATGTTACTTTTTTATTAGAAATATACAGGATAAATACAATCAAGCAGCCTTTCGGCAGGTTGGAAGAAATTGACTAAAAAAGATACTCCGTAAAATCTGTGCAACTGTTTCACAGATTTTTAAAACCTCCGCAAAACAAATACAGACAATGCTTTACGCGATACGTCTTTAAAAACAGGTTTCCAAAATTCAGGGGAGTAATTGCCTCTGCTATATCAATCAAGAAAATTCTCCGACACTGTGTCGGAAAACCATATAATCCATTAATAACATAATGTTATATATGCAAGTTAAAGTAACGATTTTGCCGTCTTTTCCTCATCTGCCAGGACAAAGGATTCAGGAATTTAATAACTTCCGGATACCGGTTTTCACCGATATGACAAATCTTCGGAGTTTTAAAAAAATCTCGAATTAATATAAACCTCAATGCAACAAAATAAGGGGAAAAGAAACAGAAGGGAATGAAAATGAATAAACTATCCCCCACCTTTTTCCCGAATTCACATAAAGATATATGTGAATTCGGGTTGAGTGGGCAGCAGCATGGAAGTAATACTACAGATGTGGATGAACTGTTAGCCTTGCTGACCGTAAGCTATACTTTATGTATGCTGGAGGTCGCGTCGCGAGGCGAAGCAGGTCGCCGCAGATGAGTATTGCAATCATGCTGCTGACCGATCAAAGAAAAACCAGGAAAAGAAACGAACACAACGGAATTACTTCTTTTTCATCTCAAGCAGTTTTTCATAAAAAGCTTTCATTTCCTGGGCCTGAGTAGCAAAATTCCACTTTTCTACGGCAGACTGTTTAGCCTTTAAGCCGAAGGTTTTCATTTTCTCTTCGTCTGAGAGAATCTCTTCCAGCCTTGCGGCAAGCTCATGCTCGTCAAGTCTGACAACATAGCCGGATTTCCCGTCCTCTACAAGTTCGGGCAGCATCCCCATATCAGATACTATGGCAGGCTTTCCCATAGCCATTACTTCCCGGAGCGCCCGTGCCGTGCCGTCGCTGCCTGCCCTCATCATAACAAAGAGGTCAAAAGTCGAAATAACTGAGAAATAGTCATCTATCCAGTAACCGGCAAGTATTACATCATCTTTAAGACCCAGTTTGACAATAGGCTGTTTAATGCTCTGTTCTATCTGGGAGCTTCGCCCCATGATGAGAAGTTTTACTTTGTCCATCCTGTTTCTCAGAAGCCTGAAAGCCTCGAGTATGACATCATACCCCCTGTCGGGCTTCAGTCTTCCGATAATACCGATGACCTTTTCATCCTTTTTTATGCCGAATTCGTTCCGCATATCTCTTAAAGGGCCGGTGTATGGTCTAACTCCGGGAGGAATTACACAGGTTCTTTCCTTGGGGAACCTGAATGCCTCTATATCCTGCTTCATAATACTGCTGCTGTAGCTTACAAGACCGTCAGTACGCCTGACTGCCCATGACATGAACCTGTTAACAGGCATCCCGTCCCTTTTATGGTCTGTCCGGATAATCAATGGGCCATTGCTTGAAAACAAGAGGGAAAAGATTGCAGTATAGTAATCATGTGAAAGGTTGGTGTGGATTATGTCAATACTGTTAATGGCAGCATAGGACTTTATAGCTTTTATATCGTAAAGCCACTCTTCAGGAGAAAAATACCTGTTCATTTTGAATCCGTCGTATGTTTTTATCCCTCTGCTCTTCGCCTGCTTTTCAACGGTTCTTTCCTGAAAATCCAATGGGGCGCATCTATATGCCAGAGTTACATCAACCCCTTCGCCTGTCAGCGCTTCACATAATGATACAGTGGGCTCTGCCGGCCCGGTCCATTTCCAATCACTGAATAATTGTAGAATTTTCATGCTGTAGCCCCGTTACATTCCATAGTATTCCCTTATGCACTTTGATACGTACAACACCTCATCTTCCCTCAGGGAAGGATACATGGGTAGGGAGATAATCTCTTCCGCTGCTGTTTCCGAGTTCGGGAATGCACCTTTTTGGTATCCGAGATGTTCATATACTTTCTGGAGGTGTATCGGTGTGGGGTAGTGTATGAGAGTGGAAATTCCTCTTTCTTTTAAATATCCGGTTAATTCATCTCTCTTTTTTGCACGGACCACAAAGAGATGATAAACGTGGTATGCCCAGGATGCTTCATCGGGAAGTAGAAGAGGCGTGTCTAACAGATCTCTTCTATACAACCATGCAAAGTGCCTTCTTTTTATGTTCCACCGGTCGAGCAAACCGAGCTTAAATCTTAAGATCGCTGCCTGTATCTCATCAAGCCTCGAATTAAAACCTTCTATGGCATGGACATGCTTTGCCTCCTGCCCGTATGCTCTCAGCATTATTGCCTTATTATATATATCCTCCGAATCCGTTACTATAATGCCGCCGTCGCCGTAGCAGCCGAGGTTTTTTGTCGGATAGAAACTGAAGGCAGCTAAATCCCCCAGAGTTCCCACCATTGCATCTTTATATTTAGCGCCATGAGCCTGGCAGGCATCTTCAAGAATCCTCACCCCGTATCTGGCGCATATTTCCCGGATTTCATCCATCCTGCAAGGTTGTCCGTAGAGATGAACCGGGATGCAGAGCTTAACCCCCTTTTCTTTCTTTAATAAATCCTCAAGCTTCTGGGGGTCCATATTGTATGTGTCGAGTTCTATATCGCATAAAAGCGGTGTAATTCCATGTATGGAAAGACCCATCGCAGTAGAAATGTATGTATTCGGCGTTGTCACAATTTTATCATCCCTTTGAAGCCCAGTGGACAGCCCGCCTATCTTCAATGCATCTGTTCCGCTGTTTACCCCTATGGCATATTTAACGCCGATATATGCGGCAAAAGCTTCTTCAAATGCCTTTACTTCCTTTCCAAGTATATACTCTCCATTTGAGAGCACGTCTTCAAAGCGCCCGATAATTTCGCCTTTTATTTCCTCATGATCCCTTTCAAGGTTAAATATATTTACAATCATTACCAGTACTCCTTTCTGTGTTTCCTGTAAAACGCCACTGTTCTTCCTATACCCTCTTCCAGCGGAATATGCGGTGCCCATCCCACTGTCTTTTTTATCAGTGAAATGTCTGCATAGTAATCACCGGGTTCAACTTCCTTTCTTTCCTGGGTAAATTCAGTAAATTTTGCCTTTCCTGTGCCTGTTACCTTTATAATTATTTTTGCAAGATCGATAAAGCTCACCGGTAAGCCTGTGCCGATATTAAAGACTTTGCCGTATGCAGCTTCTACATCTGCCATGCTGAGCATACATTCCACAAGGTCTTCTACATAAAGGAAGTCACGAAGTATCCTGCCGTCTCCGAATACAGGAATTTCCTCGTCATCCATTGCCTTTCGGATAAACCAGTTGAATACACCGTATTCATCATGAGACATCTGATGCCTTGGCCCGTATGTATTTGTTATTCTTAAGCAAGTTCCTTTTATCCCGAATATATCGTCATAGACAAGAACCATCTTTTCTGCCGTTAAGTTGGTAACAGCATAAATTCCCATGGGGTTTGTAGGATGGTCTTCGTCTACAGGAAGCTTCACGCTCGACCCGTACTCTCCTCTTGTACCGGCAAAGATCACTCTGGCAGAGCGGTTGTGATGTCTTAACGACTCAAGCAGCACCAGTGTCCCGCGGCAGTTTATATCAAGGTCCTGAAGAGGGTTGCGCATACTGTCCACATGGTTTACCTGTCCTGCAAGATGGAATATATAGTCCTTCCCTTTTACAAGGTGGTTCATGGAAAGTTCGTTTCTCACGTCTGAAAAATTCACTTTTACTTTGTCTTCAATATCCTTGATGTTAAATAGGTTACTGCCCTGTCTCGGCAGCATATTATCTACAATAGTAACGTGCGCCCCGGCTTTGACGAGTTCTATGGACAGGTTGCTTCCGATAAAACCCAGACCGCCGGTTACAAGGACTTCTTTGTCTTTCAATGCATCATGCATACCGGTCTCCTGTTGCTACAACAGTTTGTTTTGTTCTTTTCTCCTGACGAATTCACTTTTTACCTTTCGTTCCATTTCCCATAACTTTGCCTGTTTCATAAATACATAGTACATCGTTGACGCGATAATGATAAGACCGGGGATACCGTCAAGGAAACCTCTCTTAAAAATATAATCCCTGAAAAAACGGTATACGGGCCGAAGAAGCATGTTAATAAGGTGAAAGCTGCGTCCCGATGTATGGAGATCATCGGCATACGCCTCGGAATATCTGTCGATTGTTCTTATCTGATGGGCAGTGTCTGCATAGGGGATGTGCATGTAGTAGTTTTTCAGAGTGCCCGTTTTACCGTCAATGTGTATTTTTGCATGGATGCCGCCTTCCCATTTCCCCTTTTCCTTTCTGTATAAACGTATCTCATAATCAGGATACCAGCCGCCGTATTTTATCTCCCTGCCGAGGTAAACATTCCTTCTGTTCACAATAAAACCATCGTAATCAGTTCCTGTTAAAACAATATTTGTTATTTCATCTTTAATCTCCGGCGTAAGCCACTCATCGGCATCTATAAAGAGCACCCACTTATTTTTACAAATATCCTGCGCATACTGGTATTTGTCTCTCTGACTGCTTGTGTCGTACTGGTATAATCTGTCAGTATATTTCAGGATTATCTCAGGGGCGCCGTCCGTACTGTGTGAATCGACAACAATCACCTCTTCTGCCCAGCCGGCAACGCTCTGAAGAGCCTTCTCTATCGTATGGCCATTGTTAAGTGTAATCATATAAACGGATAAGGGCAGCACAGAACCTGATGGTTCTGAATTCTGAATTTTGAATTTTGAATTTTCCATTATTAACTCAATTTATACCATTGTGCACTAATTTTTCAGGCTTTTGGTTAATCTACACTAAAAACACCCTTAAATCAAACATGTACAAAACATGGTCATTTATCACAGGTCGTTTTCCGATGGTCCCGGCCAAGAAAATAATTGGTCCAGGAGGATGTCTGGTCCAGTTCCCAATTGCGGGGGCATATATATTCCCCTTTCAGGGACGATTCTTCATTGTAGGATTTGAGCCGGTCATAGGCGCGGACAAAGATACATCGACGTTTGCCTGGAAAAACCTCGCACCACCCTTCCATTGACCCTCCGCATGGACCATTAAAAAGGGACTTGGGGCACTGCGACTGAGGGCATAAAAAGGCTATTTCTGCCAGTGTGCAGTCTCCGCAACGGCGGCAACGTGAACTGATGTACTTTATTATGTGTTCCATTTCTGTAAAAGGTCCCTTCAGCATTGTGCCTTCAACAGTCCTGAAGAATGAGCAGGCTGCCTTGTAAAGGGGAGTATCCTGAGCAAATACTGCACTGTGAAAAAGGCGCATGAGAGCATAACCCGGGCTTTTATCCGGATGGCTTGTTTCATTGGAAAAAATATCGCTGTTAAGTCCTGTATCAGGGTCTTTCTTGTACAGATAAAATCCTCCGGGCTGCGGATAATCAAATTCGCGGATAAAGGATGTCCAGTTGCCGGATATTTCTATTGATCTGCCTATTACCCATTCAACGTCTTCATACTTCAGGTTAAATCCGCCGATATGGACGCCGTCATAGCCGATCCCGCGGAGAAGTGCAATCTGCTTTGCCGCCCTTTCGAGACGGGCGGCTTTCCCCTTATCAGGGGAGCGGGATTCCTCCTCACAGGTGCGGAAGAGATCATCTGTTACCATGCATCCGGGAACACCCTTTTGGTTCATTACCCTTGCCACCGGGAAGTTGAGGACATATACGTTACCGATGACGGGAATTCTGATTTCGCAGTAACGCATGTAGCGGAGAAACTCATCAAACTTGCGGGCATCAAAACCCACCTGTGTTACGATAAAGTCTGCTCCGGCTTGTACCTTCTTCCATAGTTTGAAATACTGAGCCATGGTTTCGGATTCGAGCTTCTTAAAAGGTGAAACCGCACAGCCCTTGATTAAATGAGTAGGGGGAAGTCTGGCGCCTCCTCCCGGGGCCATGCTGTTAATTTCCAGCCCCTGGTTCATCATGCTCATAAGATGTAAAAGCTGAACCGAATCAAGGTCAAAAACCGGTTTTGCTTTTCCTTCAAACCCGTATAGAGGAAAATCTCCGGTCATGGCAAGCAGATTTCGGATACCCACACGGTCAAACGCATAAAGAATTGATTCGATCTGATTTCTGTTTTTGTCCTTGCATGTAAAATGAATGATGGGGTCAATACCCATCCGTCTGATCTCGACTCCGATTACTTCGGGGGCAAGAGTCGGGTGTCCACCGGGATTATCCGTAATAGAGAGGGCATGAACGAGTCCTCCATGGACGGCCTTATCGGCAAGCGCAAGGATATCATCCTGAACCTTTCCGTGCGCCCCTCTTCCAGGGACCAGTTCAACGGTGTATATGAATTGGTCGCGCCTCAACAGGGTCTCTTTAAAACGATTGACCGCCATCTCAGTCTCCTTAATGTGATTACCGGGACAACCGCAAGCTCTTACCCGGTTATCCCCTCCACCAGCAAAGTCACGGCCCGTAAAGCTCGAACAGGCCTGGCCCGATACCGGGGAATGTTGTTTTTACTGCTTTATCAGGACTGCTTGATTAATGTGATTATATCCCGTGTGGAATGGTCCTTGGGGTCGCCCACAATGGCCACTTTTCCTCCGTAAGACAGGACAATATTCCTTTCCGGGACGTTATCCTCAGTATAATCCGTACCCTTTGCGTGTATATGTGGTTTTAGTTCAAGCAACAGATGCTCTACGGTGGGCTCGCTGAATGTTGTCACGTAATCAACACACTCCAGGGATGAAATGATCTCGACCCTCTCCGTTGCCGGTGTTACGACCTTCTTCCTCTTCCCCAGCTCCGCTACAGAAACATCATCGTTTATTGCAATAATAAGGATGTCGCCAAGTTCCTTTGCGCCTTTCAAATACCTTATATGGCCAACATGAAGAATGTCAAAACAACCGTTCCCGAAGACTATCTTTTTCCCTTTTTTCTTTTCTATTTCGAGAATGTCTTTTAATTGAGCAAGTTCTTTTATTATCTGTCCCATGGTTTCAGTCTCAAGTTTTTTTATTAAATATTCAATACTGCTTTCAGTTCCTGCATATTAACCGTTGCAGTGCCTCTTTTCATTACAACTATACCGGCTGCATAATTGGCAATCCGTGAAGCTGTGTAGAAGTCAGCGCCGGCTGCGAGTGAAAGCGCCAGCGCAGAACACACAGTATCACCGGCACCCGTTACATCTGTCACATCATCAGTCCCTGAGATAGGTATATGATGAACCTTTCCATCTTTCTGGAAAAGGCTCATACCTTTATTTCCCCTTGTAATGAGCAGTGCTCCAATATCCATAAAGTCCATAATCTTTCTGCCCGCTGCTTCAATATCATGTCCTTCATCCATAGAGCTGAGCGCATAAGCCTCCGACTCGTTAGGCGCAATGATTGTAAATCCCTTAAAGGCGTTGAGGTTGTACCGTGAATCACCGACAACTATTCTGTTTTTCGCTACCCCTTTCATGGTTTCAATAGTCCCGGCATCAACTGTACCATGTCCATAGTCGGAAAGAATAAACGCATCCATGTCATGAGCAATATCCGCCAGTTTTTTTGTAAAAAGCTCTCTCGCCTTCTGCGGGACAGGTTTATTGCTGTCCTTGTCTATCCGTATTACCTGTTGCTTTGATGTATGGGTATCTCCTGCCATTATTCTTGTCTTTGTAACCGTTTCCCCTTTGTGTCTTACAAGTCCGTCAATTACTACGTTTTTGCAGCGGGAAAAATATTCCATCAGCCTGTCCCCTGCATTGTCCTCACCGATAAAACCAATGGGAAATACCTGCGCTCCAAGTGTCAGAAGGTTGTTTATCGTGTTCCCTGCACTGCCAGGATATATCCTTTCTTCTTCATGCTTTACAACAACAACGGGTGCTTCTCTTGAAAGCCTGTATGGTTTTCCGAAGATATAGACATCAGCGATGATATCCCCGATAACACAAATCTTTTTCCCTTTAAACCGGCCGATGATTTTTTCTATGCTGAATCCCTGTTCTACCCCTTCTTCCTTATGCTTCTCTTTTTTCACCTTCACCTGTTTTCCCTTCCGGCTTTAGTTTCTTCACTTTGTTGCCTCTTTTCAATAATTTCTCCCAGCTTCAAAAATACCTCTTTCGGGCTTATGTCTTTCAGGCATTCGTGGTTTTTATTGCATTTTTTGTTATTACAGGGCCTGCACGGTATATTTTCGCTGATCTGATATGTATAATTATTCGGATATTGGGTATACCTTTCATCCATAGGTCCCAAAAGCACAATAGTGGGTACAGAAAGCGCTGCCGAAATATGTCTTGGACCCGTATCATTGCTCACAACAACCGATGCCCTTGAAAGGCAAACCTTCAACTCTCTTATGCCCATAGGTTTTATTACTATAAATTCTTTCCGTTCAGTTTCGTTATAAATCTCACGGGCAAGATCTTCCTCGCCTTTACCCGGTAATACATATACTTTCATACCATAATTCTCTGCGATCATATCAGCAAGTTTCGAGAAATGACCGGGGGGCCAGCATTTTGACGGACCGTATTGAGCACCGACAATAAAGGCCACATAGGGTTTATTAATATCCATATTGCTCTGGTCAAATTTATGCTCCTCATCTTCCGTAACGCAAAGAGCAGGTGTATCAGACAGCCTTTTACCGCCCAGAGCATCAATAATCTTCAGGTAATGCTCTACGGTGGGTTCAAGTATATTGCCTTCTGCCACATGCTGCGTGAGCATAAAACCTCTCTTATTTCTGGGGTATCCGATTCTTTCGTTGATACGGGCCAAATAGAAGAGAAGAGCAGAACGGAAAGAATGGGGCAATGCAATGCCTCTCTCAAAATCAAGATCTTTCACAAGGGTTATCATATCAAGCAACGGGATAGGCCCTCTGCTTTCCAAGGGCATAAACCTGTCAAAAATGCCGAGACCGTTGTAAATATGTATGGCGTTTGCTTTTCCAATCCCCCACAGATCACCGTTGAGGGATGCCCTCAGGGAATTAAGAAAAGGGATTGCCATCACCATATCACCCAGCCAGTTAGGCAGATAAACTATCGTCTTTCCAGTCACTTCTCACACCCATAAAAGCATTGTATTTTATTGTGTAGAAACACCTTTCTTGTTCTTCCATCTCTTTATCCAGCATATTCATCCGCTGTATAAAAAGTTCTTTGTTTTCATGCCAGCTTTCCGCTGTCGCCGACTCAACCTCCCTGACAAGCTGCATGTATTTCTGCTTTCCGTCCATATCTGCATAACCGTTCAAAAACAGACAGAACATGGCCTTTAATTTATTTACAAAAAGGTCTGCATCTTCCCCGAGCATCATACAGGTCTCATCAGTAAAATTATCGAGGAGACCCATTTTGTTAAAATCGATCTGACCGGCCTTTTTTGCAATATCATACGCCTTTGTGCCAATAAAAGGAAAGAATAATGACCAGCGTATTCTTCCAGGCTGTATCCTTCCAAGAAGGTCCATTGTTTCCACCATATCAATTTTTTCTTCGTGAGGCAATCCTATCATAACAAATGCAGATGTATGAAGTCCAAATTTATGTGATACTTTAAACGCCCGTTCAATATCCTTATTTGTCATATACCTGTTCAGCACGTTTCTTCGTATTCTATCGCTGCCGCTTTCCAGTCCGAATTTGACTATTTTACATCCTGCGTTTTTAAGGTATAGAGCCATATCTTCGTCAAATATACGTGCATGCGCATTACATACAAAGCCGATGTCGGTTATTTCCCTGTATTTTTCTGAAAATTCCTTGAGCCACGCTTTGTCAAAGGTAAACACATCATCATCGAATATAAACATTTTTATCCGTTTATATCTGGAAAGTATATATCCGATCTCGCCTATTACGTCATCTACCTTGTGTCTCCTCAAATATTCCTTCGGCAGGTGGCCGTTGTCTTTGTACAGTTTCATTATCTTATGATTCAGGCAATAGGTACACCGGAAGGGGCACCCTCTCGAAGCGAGAAGCCCCACCCATCCGTCTTTTGCATCTATCATCTGTTGAAAATCAAAAATATCGTAGTCCTTGAAGGGCAGCTTTGTTATGTCCGTAAATGGACGCAGGGGCTCAAGAATTACGGCACCCCCATCTTTATAGCCGATATTCCTTACGCCTTTAGGATCGCCTCTTTGAATAAGTTCGAGAAATGCCTCTTCACCTTCTCCGATGCATAGATAATCTACAGATGCTTCGGCGATTGTATCGTGCGGGTCCATGGTCGGGTGGATTCCTCCAAAAACTATAGGGGCATCATAGTACCCCTTAATACTCCGGGCAATATCAATGGCATATTTGTACTGGTTGGTAAGTACAGAGAATCCTATAAAATCAGGTCTAATAGAAAGGACATCCTTTTTAATCCTGTCGAAATCGAGAGGATAACCGAGTTTTTCATTTACATTAAGCAGATAGGTCTCTATGCCCTTTGCTTTTAAAAGACCCGATATATATGAAATTCCGTAACTGAATCCTATCTGAGCATATAAGTTGGGATATATAAACAGTACCTTCATAAATTCCCCTTTCCGGTTTCCAGCGATCAGTTATTGCTGATGCTTTTCCTGTACATCTTTACGACTGCCTCAAAAACCTCATCTACCGTAATATCTTCAACGCACTTTCTGTTTTGGCACTTCTTGTTTTTACAGGGGCTGCAGGGCAGTTCCTTTCTTATTATTATGTTATTCTGACCATAAGGGGCGTTAATGCTGACATCCGTAGGGCCGAATATTGCAACAACAGGCGTGTCTGCAAATACTGCAAGGTGCATAACACCGGTATCGCCGCCGATATACATATCAGCCTTCTTCAAAAGTGCAAAAAGCTGCGGCACATCTGTCGGGCAGGATAATAATGACCGATTACCTGAAATCTGCCTTAAATATTCCGCTTCTTCTTTTTCGCCGGGGCCCCACAATATCAACACATGGCCGCCTATTTCATTATTTATCTTTTTATTTAATTCTCCATAATGCCTGATATCCCATCTTTTATATGAGCTTCCACTGCTGGAGAAAGGGTTTACTGCAAAAACAGGCCCGGAAATACCTGCCTCTGAAAAAAAACTGTCTACATAGCTTTCCACTTCAGAGGGGACAAAAAGATTCACCTCTGGAGCTTCTTTGCCGGCACCAAGGTATTGTGCAATCAGCATATTTTTTTCAACTTTATGAATCCTGTTATTGCCGGCAGTAACCTTTTCACCGTAAAAAAGGTGGCTTTTTTCCTTTGCATATATCTTTCCAAAACCAATCCTTCTGTTTCCACGGGCAAGAACCGAAAATATTGCACTTTTGATTATTCCGTGAAAATCGGCAATAATATCATAGTTTACCTGTCTCAGCCTCTCTAAAAAGGCATTCATCTCTTTCACTGCCCGAAGAGGATCTCTTTTTTTAATGGCTTTAACAATACTCTGCCTTGGAAATTCTATCACACCGTCGATAAAGCTCTGATATGAAAGAAACTTGCTGACAGAACCCTCAACAAGCCATAAAATACGGGCATCATTATATGTTTTTCTGATAGCCATAACAGCGGGGATGCTCATAAGTACATCGCCCAGGGAGCTTAATCGGATCACCAGAATATTATCGGGGTTTGACATCCTTCAGGATTTCAACAAGGGGCGAGGGTATTAATACAGGCTTTTTACCTGCGTTTAAACAGATGTGCTTTGTCCTTCCTTCCACTATCATGTTGCCGTTTTTGTATATCTCATAATGGAATGTAAGCCCTCTTGATTTTAGCTCGGATATGCCGGTTCTAACAGTAATCAGGTCGTCGTAGGTTGCGGAACCATAGTATCTTGCCTCCAGTTCGACAACTACAAGTTGATAGCCCATTTCTTCAAAATCTCTGTATGTAAAACCTTTTTTTCTTATATACTCGCTTCTTCCAACCTCAAAATATACGGGGTATGTTCCGTGATATACGATTCCCATCTTGTCCGTATCCGCATACCTTACGCGAACAGTCATGTCAATAGTTTCAAAATCCTTGACCTTTTCCGATTTTTTCGGGTTATTCATTAGAGAGCCCTCATGGATTCGGGTCTCAGCATGGAGGGGTCTTTTTGTTTCAGGACATGCCTGATTGCATTTAAAGTCCTTTCTTTTTCTTCGGGAAGCCATGCCTTAACAGGGAGGTAATTTGAGGCATGGTTGGAGGCAAAAAACATATGTGTTGCATCGATATTTTCAATCATAATGGCCAGTTCTTCAAGCAATTGATAAGGATCAGGGGCTTTGAATGTGCCCTTTCTCACTTCTTCTGCCAGCGGGGTCCCCGGCACCAGAATAATGCTCAGGGCGCCTGCATAATCAGGGTCAATCCTGCTTAAGAATTTTCCTGTCTCCTCAGCGTGTATCCTGCTTCGTTCAACCCCGGCAAGGCCCAGCAGCACAGTCACCGAAAGTATAATGCCCGCGTCTTTTACCCTTTTTGCTGCCTCAGCAGTTTTGTCCAGAACAGTCCCCTTACATACCCTGTCAAGTGTGACCTGATCCCCTGATTCCACACCAAGGTAGATGATTCCTACCCCGAGTTCTTTCAGTGCCTTCAGATCTTCCACTGATTTTTTTAAAATGGATTTTGTGTTGCCGTAAACACCTATTCTCTCAAGCTTCGGGAAAGCATCATTTATAAGCTCTACTATGGGAATAAGCCTTTTCTGCGGTATTATAAGGGCATCCCCGTCAGCAATAAAGACTCTTTTGATATACCTTGCATATACTTTGGCTTCATCAACATCTTCTTTAACTTCATCAAAGCTTCTTACTCTGAATTTTTTATCTTTAAAAGACCCGCAGAATGTACATTTATTATGAGAACATCCTATAGTTACCTGCAGGATTAGACTGTCTGCCTCGCTGGGCGGTCTGTATATTGCACCTTCGTACCTCATACTATTTTTCTTTCTCAACCATGTAAAGTTTTTCGCCTTCACGCAAAAAACCGTATTTCGTTCTTACCACATCTTCAAGATATTTGTCGTCCTTCTGGAGTCTTTCCATCTCACGCATCAGGACAATATTCTCTTTTTCAAACTTTTGTATTTCGCCATTTACCTTTCTTATTTCCATTTTCGTTTTAATATATCCAATAATACCACCGTCAGCAAAAAGCAGTGAAAACATCAATGCAATCATAAGTATGGCAAGACCATACTTTTTTATTGTTTCGTCAAGCATACGTTATATTAACGGCAAGAAAATAAAAAGTCAACTTTATATGTAACACCCTGGTTTTAGGAGAGGGCCTCAAAGAGCAGAACTTTACAATGATTGAAACAGGACATCAGGGGGGATCTTTGGGGCACTCGTAAAAAAGTAAATAACGTTTAAAAAACACAGCAGGTAGGATTGGAATTTCTTAATTTGTTAAGACGTTTCCAACATTCTTCCACTCAATTCTACCCTTAATCACATTCTCAAATAATTTGTCTGCCGCCTGTTAAAATTAGCAAAGACACGTTCAGAAAAATCTTGAGCTTGATTATCTGAAAGATAATGTGTGATAACATTTATCTAAATTTAAAAAACAGAAATGATGAAAAATATTACATTAGCATTTGCGGCGTTGCTTCTTACCATGTCAAGCCATGCAGCGGCAGAGACTACAAGGACTATAGACACGCGAAATGAGCATGGAGGAAAAACAATAGAAATTGTTTTGAATGTAAATGATGAAACTTACAAGAATGGATTGGCCAAGTTTATCATTTATTACAACGATAAAGACAAGAGGATAAGCTCAGAGGTATATTACAACGACATTTACAGCAAAGATAAGGGGATAGCAAAATCTGTTGGTTATTACGACAGTGATGAGAGGGAGGTAAAATCAGAGACTTATTACAACGATATTTACAGCAAAGATAATGGGATAGTAAAAAACATTCTTTACTATGACAGCGATGGAAAAGAAGTTAAGGAAGAAACTCACTATGACCACAATTATATCGAAAAAAAGGGGATAACCAAGCAGGTTGTTTACTACGACGGCCATGGTAAGAAGGAAAAGGTAGAGGTCCATTACCCTGAAAAGCCTGTTAGAAAGAATGGTATAGAAAAGCAAATCACCTACTATGACGCTAATGGTAAGAGAATAAAAGTGGAGCGTTACTTTATTGAAGGTTATAACAGGGAGAAAGATTTAGCAAAAGCCGTAACCTATCTCGACAGTAAAGGATCCATTTTGGATTTGCGGCTCTATAACCGGAAGGGGCAGCTCATTCGATAAATTTTCAAATAACATGCATATGCTTATTTCTTAAACTGTTTTTATTGTTAGGAAGACCAAGTAGATATCATTAAAAAATAAGATACAGCTTTACATTCCTTTCGGACACGTTAGGGGCAGAAACATTCTTAAGAAAAGAAATAACTTTTTCAATGAAAACTGATACCCCGTTCACGCATTGCTTTACTGTGAGCAACTTTTTATTTACAAAAGCAGACCGCTGCGTTATAAATCCAAGGATGAACGAGACGATAAAAAGCTATGCAAATTTGGCGTTCCACAGGAAAATCAGCGATCTTATCAAGGAACATTCCGAAAATAAGGAAGATATAAGAAATATTGCAAAAAATGAGATTAAATGGGACAAAACCCACACCATGCTCGACCTCGGATGCGGTTACGGCTGGTTTGAGGAAGGACTCGAGGAAGGACTTGACCTTGCTTTCGGTATCGACTGTCTTGATGAAAACAAAGCAGGTTTTTTAAAAGCAGCCGATAAAATTGCAAAGAAAGCAATTTTTGAAAGGATACAACTGCCTTCACCAATCGAAATGCCCCCGGACTCCTTTGATCTGATTGTGTCGGCATACTCGCTCTATTTTTTTCCAGGAGCACTATCCGAAGCAAAGAGGCTTCTTTGCCCCGAAGGGGTATTTCTTGTCATAACTCATAGCGAATCCATGCTTATAGAAGGAGAAGATTTCTTTAATTTCAGCAATTTAAGAGAGGTTATCAGGCATTTTTCCGCAGAGAACGGAGAGACCATTCTAAAAAAATATTTCAGCAGAATAAAATCAATTGATTACCCGAACGCTTTGATGTTCACAAAAAATGATAGTAGCCATCTTGCACAATACATCGATTTTAAGAAAGAATTTATATCGAAGGATGTCAACCCTGAGGTTGTCAGGGAAAAAATGCTGGCAGAGTTGAAAGAAAGAGGCAATGTGAAATTTAATAAGGACGACAGGATCTTTATAGCGAAAAAATGAAGGCTAAACTGTTTTGCAGCATATGTGCGAGTCCTCTTGGCAAAGATGTGCTTGAAGGGAAGGAACGACAGTTATGCAGAAAATGCGGGGAGATATTTTATGAAAACCCCTTGCCTGCTGCAGCCGTTATTCTTCTGAACCATAACCGGGAAATACTCCTTGTAAAGAGGGAAAGGGAGCCATCCAAAGGCATGTGGTGCCTGCCCATAGGGTTTGCTGAAATCGGTGAAAGCATAGAAGACGCCGCGCTCAGGGAACTCGAGGAGGAGGCCGGTGTAGAGGGAAAGATTGTCCAGCTTGTACATGTAGGGTCAGAATATAATTCCTTTTACGGCGATGTCCTTGTAGTGATATTTGAAGTAGACAAAACAGGCGGGGAAGAGACAGCAGGCGATGATGCGATGGATTGCCGGTATTTCCCGATCATGAACCTCCCTAAGCTTGCCTTTGATTCTCAGGAAAAGGCGATCCAGAAGTTTATTGAACTCAAAAGAGACCTCTGGAGCATGCGCGACTCCTTCGATACTTTTATCGAGGGCACGATACATGACAAAATCGTCTACCCCGGGAACCTCCTGTCCGATGAGCTTGTGAATATTGTTCAAAACAATTCGAAAAAGATTATCGAACTCTGGTTTGACGAAATATCGTCGAATCCGTCTACAAAGGCATACCGTGGTTTTGATAAAAATGAGCTGTTTTCAAGGGCCATGTTCATAATTGGCCAATTCGAGGCATGGTTAAAGGGGACAAAAAGCGAAAGCGAATATAAGGCATTCTATCAGGATCTCGGGTTTGAAAGACAAAAAGACGGCATCCCCCTTGAAGACCTCATAAGTTCTTTGAGTCTGCTCAAGAAACACATATGGATGTTCACCTATTCTTTTGGGATATGGGATAAAATGGTTGATATCTACCGTATGTTTGAGCTTGGCGAGCGACTCGTCTATTTTTTTGATAAAGCAGCATTTTATACTGTTATGGGCTACAACCGGAAGGACCGGGAGGATGGATAAACCCGATAATACCGCCGGTAGAACAACTGCCCTGATAATCACCGCAATGTCAGCCTTTCTTACACCGCTTTCTCTTGCTACAGTAAATGTAGCCCTGCCATCTATCGGCAAAGAATTTTCCATGAATGCAATTTCTTTAAGTTGGGTAGCAATGGCATACATCGTGGCTGCTGCAATCTTTCTTGTGCCCTTCGGGAGACTGGCGGATATATACGGGATGAAGAGGGTTTTTTTAATAGGTACATGCATTTTTACTCTTAGCTCGTTTTTTATGGGCATTACCGGTACGCCCCTCATGCTTATCATCTTCAGGGTTGTCCAGGGAATCGGCGCAGCAATGCTCTTCGGTACGGGAGTGGCCATACTCAGCCATGTGTTTCCCTTAGAGGAACGCGGCAGGGTTCTCGGGATCAATGTGGCATCAGTCTATCTGGGATTGTCTTTCGGTCCTTTTATCGGCGGTATACTGACGCAGCATCTTGGCTGGAGGAGTATATTTTTTCTGAATGTACCGCTGGGAATAATGATCATTGTCTCCACTCTGTGGAAGCTTAAAGGAGACTGGGCAGATTCAAGGGGGGAGAAGTTTGATTTTATCGGATCATGTATATATTCCGCTATGATCTTTGCTATCATGTACGGTTTTTCCCACCTTACCTCTGCTTCAGGCATTGTAATTATTGTTGCCGGCTTTGCCGGGGCAGTTTTTTTTGTCTACAGGGAAGGAAAAATAACAACCCCTATTCTGGATATAGACCTTTTCAAGTCCAATAGAGCTTTTGCGCTTTCGAACATAGCAGCCCTTATAAACTACAGCGCCACCTTTGCAGTAGGTTTTCTTTTAAGCCTTTATCTTCAATATATAAAGGGCCTCAGCCCGCAAGCTGCAGGTTTTGTGCTTGTATCTCAACCGATTGTTATGGCAGCTTTTTCACCCCTTGCCGGAAGGGTTTCCGACAAAGTGGAGCCGAGGATTGTTGCGTCTGTGGGCATGGCGCTATCGGCTCTTGGACTTTTCCTGTTTGTTTTTATAACCGATACAACACCCCTGTGGTTTATCATTATGAGCCTGGTAATATTGGGTTTTGGTTTTGCCTTTTTTTCATCTCCTAATGTTAATGCGATCATGAGCTCTGTGGAGCGCAGATTTTACGGGATAGCATCTTCTGTACTTTCTACAATGCGGCTTCTGGGACAAACGTTCAGCATGAGCATCGTCATGTTGATTTTTTTATTATATATCGGGAAAGTCGAGATTCTTCCTGCCCATTATCCGTACTTTTTAAAAAGTGTCCGTGCTGCTTTTATTTTTTTTGGAGTGCTCTGTATAGCAGGCATCTTTGCCTCCCTATCGCGAGGGAAAGTACGGCATGATCAGGAAATTGAAAAATAAAAAGATAAACCTTCATCATAATTATTGTCAGACTAAGTGTATTTGTGGTTCATCAGGTTCTTGCGTACACAAGAAAAGCCTGTTGATGCTAAACCACCGCCAGCTTTAGCCAGTGGTGGTTTAGTTAGTTACATCATATTTTTCCTTATCCAGTTTTTACCCAATTCAATCTCATCATTCCGCAACAATGGCAGAACCCGACCCGCCGCAGCCACCCGATTCGGTGCGCCTGGGAGGCCCATTACCGGACTTGCAAGCGAACGCCTCGCACCATTTATTTGGGTTGCATATCCTTTAGTGGCTTATTATAATACTTTATGAATCCTTCCAAAATACCGGACTCGCGCTTTCTGCTTATATACCGATCTTTGTTAATCGCTATTTCACTAATAATATTTTTTCCTTGTCTGAGCATGTCATCCTCGGATCCTGTCCGTTTTTTTCGATTGGGTGACGGCGAGATAAACATACGGAACGAACATAATGGACGAGAAGCAAAGGTAAATCTCTTTGATCCCGGTGGAACATTGAACGAAAAAGCTCTTAATGAAATCGATACGGTATTCAATTTTCCTGATAATCTGAAAGGAGAGCATATCTCTCTAAGGCTTATTTTTTTATTAGACTATTTTTCTGACATGATTGCCCCCGGTAAAATGATCCATCTCATTTCAGGCTATAGAAGCCCTGCTTATAACCAAAAGCTGAAGAAATCCGGTGGTAACGTGGCCAGTACAAGTACACATATGGACGGTATGGCAATAGATTTTTACATAGAGGGGATTAACGGCAAGGTCCTGTGGGAGGCTGTTCGCAAAGAGAATTGCTGCGGAGTTGGCCATTATGGAGGCAAAAGCATCCACATCGATTCCGGGAAGCCTCGCTTTTGGGAGGCAGCAACATCAAAGATCGGCACCAGGGAAAGTGAATTCAACCGCAAGGTCTATCTGTCAACTGAATATGATCGTTACAGACCAGGGGAAAAGATTCGTTTCTTCCTCACATCATTAAGTGATTTTCAATTCGGAATCCACAAGATAGCTACATTATTCAAGGATATTGAAGGAAAAAATGATGCGACAGCGCTAATAATTCAAGCCCAGGACGAAGAAGAGTGCATTCTAATCAACGATAGGAATGCGTCGCGATCAATATATGCAACGCTACCCGCAGGATTGGAATCGGGTCGATACAGGATTCGATTTGGTTTCTGCAGAAGACCATTTGAACAAATGCCAACTATAACTTTATCAAACGAGATAGAAATCATTAAAGAGTGAAATTCGAGACTTTATACTCATACTATGGAATATTAAAATGTGATGTCATCTGTATAGATTATGTTCGAAGACCTGAATATCTAAGTAGAGGCAGAGAACAAGGCAATACAGTTAGTTACATTTCTTTCCGTAATCCGCATTCCTTTTGCTTCCTGCATCCTGCCAGAAAGGAGGGATGGTAAATGGGGTAAATTCAACTATGACTTAAATGGCCATGATGTATCAATGAGCCTGAGAAAGGCCCAAGCCGCGGGTGAAAGTTCCCTGCGGTTTGCATAGGCAATCCCATCTTCGATGACGGGAAATCCTTCAATAATCCGGATCAATCTCAGAGTTCCGTTTTCCAGTTCCTCCTCTACAGCGCCTCGTTGTATGAACCCTATACCGTTGTCCTGTTGTACTAATTCCTTGAGAAGGGCAGTACTTGCCGATTCCGCCGCAATCAACGGAGTCACTTTGAATTTCCGGAGATACTCAAGAACCACCTCTCTTGCTGCAGATCCTTCACGTTTGATAACCAACGGAATCTGCGATAATTGCATGACAGAGATTTCAGAACCCGGCCAATGGACGCTCTTCGGTGAGGCAATGAGGACAATATCATGCTGCCACAAGACCTTGGTCTTAAGCCTGCTGTTGTTGGGGCTGTACCGGATAACTGCAAGTTCGTTCCGGTGATCAATTATGCTTTTAATCATCTCCGCATTAGAACCCTGGTCAAGGATTATCCTTACGCCTGGATAGGTTTTCTTAAAAGTCTCAATAAGGGGCATGAGATTTCTCAAGGGGGCTTCAGGGCATCCCACGTGCAGATCTCCTGACCTGCCGGAGGACACGTCCTCCAGATAGCCCTCCATTTCATGGATCTCTTGAAAAATCAGATCTGCTCTTTCCATCACGCCCTCTCCGGTGCCGGTCAGCCGAATGGAGTTCCCATCCCGGACAATCAGCCGAACCCCGATGTTCTCTTCGAACCTTTTGATATGCATGGTAATCGCCGGTGGCGTCACCATAAGGGCCTGAGCAGCTTTCGTAATGCTGTTTAGTTTAGCTGCCGTATAGAAGGAACGAAGCTGATTCATGTTCACAATCATAACTGACCTCCAGGTTAGGTATTAATATTATGTTAATAGCTTTTAACACTAATTGCCTTGCACGGTCAAGTTTTATCTTCTATACTTCATAATAGAAAGATAGAACAAAGAAGGAGGATATCATGAGAACACAAATCAGAGCATTAAACGAAACCACAGAGATAAAGATCGGAGGCAATGGAAACGGTCATATGGCACACATCCAAAACATCGACTATTTGGCTGACTTTTATAGCAGACTGGGCCAAAAAGCGATACATACGGAGGTCGCATTGCCGGAAAAGACAAAAAGATCAGACGGCAGCAACGAGGTCTTTGTGAGATCGCCATGGATTACATCAGGAGTTCTTACAGTGAACATGCTTGGTTACAGACAGGTAGCGGCTCCAAAGGTCTTTGTGAGATCACCGTGGATTAAAACGGGAGCTCTTAAGGTGAATATGCCATTATACAAAACAGCTAAGGCTCCAAGGATCTTTGTGAAATCATCATGGATTACATCGGGAGCTCTTACAGTGAACATTCCATTATACAAAACAGTAGCGGCTCCAAACTCTCGTGCTCGCAAGGGTGGTTTTAACCGCAGCAACGCGGTCTTTGTCAGATCACCATGGATTATATCATTCGGAATATTTCCGGCCGCGAGAATGGATCATTCCATAGAGAATTGCCTACGGTTAGTGGCAGTCCTTACGTCAGTCAATCAAGACAGAACTCCCCTGGCGTATTTAAAGGCTGCCTGAGAATGTCTCCACGCTTTGGAGTTTTATGCGGTTCTCAGTTCCCAACTTCCAACCTTCTTATTCCAATTCTACATCAAGGCGCTATCATCGTTGGCTTCGTCATCTGCTCCTACGACGTACTATTACCGTACGCCTACGTCGCCTCTTCCTTGCCGCCTTGATTTCATCCTTGATTTAGAATTGAAATGACTTCTAATGGGAAAAGGGCTGCATGGAATTACTCCCTGAGGAGATGCTTCAGCGTCTCCATATCTCCGATAGCTTCCTGCATCCTGCCTGCGTTACGAAGCAGAAAGGAGGGGTGGTAGGTGGGAAGCAGTTTTATCCCCTTGTATCTGGTAAGTGTTCCTCTTATCCTGATTATGCTTTCATCGACACCAAGCAATGTATTATAGGCATGTTTACCAAGCGTACATATAATTTTAGGGCTTATAATCTCAAGCTGGGATATAAGGTAATGTTTGCAGACTTCAGCCTCATCCGGTTTGGGGTCTCTGTTGTTTGGCGGCCTGCATTTCAGAACATTACAAATGTATACCTCTTCGCGCCTTAATCCGATCCCTTCGATCATCTTGTCAAGAAGTTTTCCTGCTCTTCCTACAAAGGGCCTTCCCTTGATATCTTCTTCTTCACCCGGAGCTTCTCCGATGAATACAATCCTTGATTTACTGTTACCTTCTCCGAATACCACTTTCTGTCGGGTATCAGCAAGGGAACATTTTCTGCACCCTTTTACTGTTTTATGGAGAAGAGGGAGCGTGAGCATATTCTCCCTGCCGGAAACATAGGAATCAATTCCCATGTTTTTCATGGCAGTTAGGAATCTTTTTACATTAAGTTCAGTCATTTTAGATAAGAATAATCCCTATGCTGTCATTTTCTGAAACTGTCCGGTATCTTCTTTGGCTTCAGTTCTGCTTCAAGTGCATAGGCCGCCTGCATTATTCCGGCTTCACCAAGGGGCTTTCCGATAATATGCAGCCCTATTGGCAGACCGGCATTATCAAAACCGCAGGGCACCGACATGGCCGGCAAGCCTGCAAGATTTACGGGAATGGTAAATATATCGGAAAAATACATCGTCAAAGGATCTTCCATCTTTTCGCCTATTTTAAAGGCTGTAGTCGGTGAAACAGGGGTCACAATAATATCACAGACATTAAATGCCTCATCAAAATCCTTTCTGATAAGTGTCCTTACCTGCCCTGCCTTACGGTAGTATGCATCGTAATACCCCGAAGACAGTACATATGTGCCAAGAATAATTCTCCTTACAACTTCTTTGCCGAATCCTTTGAGTCTTGTTTTTTTATACATATCAATAATGTCCTTACCGTCAACCCTTAATCCGTATTTAACCCCGTCATACCGTGCAAGGTTTGAAGAAGCCTCAGCGGTACAAACAATATAATATACGGCAACGGCATATTCGGTATGGGGAAGCGTTATATCCACCACAGAGGCACCATTCCTTACAAAAAAGGAGACAGCATTTTCAACGGCAGACCTTACATCCTGTTCTATACCTTCCATGAAATATTCTTTCGGTATGCCTATCCTCATGCCTTTAACGTCCTTGCCCAGATGTTCCGTATAGTCCGGCACAGGTTCGGGAATAGAGGTAGAATCCATTGGATCATATCCTGCAATAATATTCATTATTTCAGCACAGTCTGTCACACTTCGTGTAACAGGCCCTATCTGGTCAAGAGAAGAGGCAAAAGCAATAAGTCCATATCTGGATACTCTTCCATACGTGGGTTTTAAACCGACAACACCACATAGCCCTGCAGGCTGTCTTATAGAGCCGCCTGTATCTGTTCCAAGGGAAGCTGCACAAAGCCCTGCAGCAGTTGCAGAGGTCGAACCCCCGCTTGATCCACCGGGAATACGCGTAAGGTCCCAAGGATTTTTTGTGATTTGAACAGATGAGTTCTCTGTAGATGAACCCATTGCAAACTCATCCATATTCAATTTTCCAAGAAGAACAAACCCTTCTTCTTTCAATTTCTTTATAACGGTTGCATCATAGGGAGGTACAAAACCTTTTAATATCTGAGATGCGCAGGTAGTTTCCATACCCTGCGTACACAGAATATCTTTCATACCCAGCGGGATGCCAAGAAGCCTTCCCTCCTCACCCTTTGCTATCTTTGCATCGGCCTGCCTTGCCATATCCATGGCCGTATCTTCTGTAACTTTAATATAGGAGAGCAGTTCCCCATCATATCTTTTAATCCTGTCCAGATAGAAACCGGTAAGTTCAACAGAAGAAATTTCTTTTTTTCTGAGCATTTCCCTTAATGTTTTAATGTCCAAATCAAGTAAATATTCCACGGCAATCTCTCCTCGCTTTTTATTCTTCCACTTCAATAATCGGCGGGACCTTGAAAAAACCGCCTTTCTTTTCAGGTGCATTTAGGGTTGACTCGTCAGCACTGAAAGAACTTCCTGCCCTGTCTTCTCTGAGCACGCACATGACCGGCATGGCATGACTTGTCGGTTCAATGCCTTCCGTATTGAGAGAATTGAGCTTATCCATATACTGGAGTATATTGTCTAATTGCAGCGTATAAGCATCAATTTCTCCAAGGTCAATTTCAAGTCTTGCCAGATGGGCTATATACTTGACATCTTCTTTTGTAATTTTCATAAATACCCCTCACTTCTTTATATGGTGCTTATTGTTTACGGTTCAAGTTTAACTCAAAATTCATAATTCATAACTCAAAATTGTTTTTATCCGCACTCTGCCACAGCCCGTACAATATCGGTTCTTGTTACAATGCCAATAACAACGTTATTCTCTACAACGGGTATCCTGTTTATTTGTTTATCAATCATTATTTTTGCAACCTCTACAACCGACTCGGTTGGAGAAACCGTGATAACCTCCTCTACCATAACATCTTTAACTGTGAGGTCTTTAAGGCTTACGCCCTCTTCTCTCAAGTTCTTCAAAATATCGCTTTGGCAGATCATGCCGGCCAATTTTCCTTTTTCTACAACAGGCATTCCTGCAATATTAAAAAGCTCAAATTTGTTCACAATAACGGTAAGCGATTCTGAAGGACGGCAGGTAACCACATTATTGTTCATAAGCTCTACAACCTTCATTGCTTCCTCCTTTATATTGGCTGCCCAAATAATAAAACTTCTTCAATATATTTTTGCAAAGCCTCGACTGACTTCATAGCCCTGCGCATCTCTTCCCGTGCTTTCTGACCAAGCATATCCGGTTTTATATGATTAGCATCGGAAATGTTATTGTTGTTATCCTTGCTTTTTTCAATCTGGTTCATAATTCTGAAGGTTACAAATGTAAGGTACGCATCTATCAGATTCTTTTCCATCTCTGTTGTTATCACGCCTTTTTCTTTCATTAACCGTATTCTTTTCAATGTGTTTGTTTCATATATGCCGTTTGACAGGGCAAGCATCCTTACGGACAATATCAGGGGCGCCCAGCCAAGAAGTTTAATATTAAGCATATCTTTGTAATCGCCGCTTTTTTCAACTTTGAAGTTGCCGAAGAAGGTAATTGCAGTGGGCATGAGAACCGCCGAACGGATGAATTCTTTCATAATATTGCTATTATGGCTGAGAGAATTGAAAAAGAATGCCATAACCTCGTCAAGGAGTTTTCTGTTACCCTTCATGGGACGGGCATCTGTAAGGATTATAATATCAAGATCTTCGAAGGCGCCCCTTTCAAAGATCAGTCTGTCTTCCAGCCGCTTCTTCCACGCCTCAATTGACCCTCTCCATTTTTCGTTGGATGGCATGACCCCACCCTTGCACTTTTCAAAGCCCACATCATTAAGTCTTTCCATAGCCTTATTTGAAAATGCTTCATAATACTGATCTACAATATCCGATCCATATTGGCCGCTGCCTGTATCGTAGACAATCATATTGTCCTGATCTGTCAGCAGTGTCTGCTCATCACGGCCTTCGCTGCCGAGTCCTATCCAGACGTATTCCGTCGGGGGTGATTCAAATCCGTCGCTTTTCATTTCTTCTTCTACTAACTGCAATACTCTCACTGTTATTGCGTCCCTGATTATACGGAACAGATCATGAACATCCGGAACTGTCTGATTGCTCAAATAAAATTCCTTGACTCCTTCAACCGACTTTATATGGTATTTCCTGAGTTTTTCATAAGTTGCCGCCTTTCCAATTTTATTGAACAGACGTGATGAAATATTTTTTTCAAAAATGTCGTAATTTTCCAACAGAGTCTGGAGTTTATCCCGCAGCATGGCAAGTATGCTATACCGCTCGCTCCTGAGCAAAAGCTTATCCTTCAGGACCTCCTGATTATCGGATATAAATTTTTCTATAACTGAAAAATCAAGCAGCATTTACTCTCCTGACAACGTTCATAGGAGGCATGCAGTTATTTGCCTGTAAGTCCTTCAAGAATTTTCCTGCTTCCTGTCAATTTATCCTTTTTTTCCTGTAATATATTATAATTAAGCTCATTTTTACTTATTACTTCAGGCGGGGCTTTCTCCCTGAAAGAGGCATTGTTTATCTTATTAAAGATTCTTCCCATATCTTCCTCTATCTTTGCCAGTTCCTTCTCTATCCGTGCAATTTCTTTAGGTGCGTCTATAAGGTCTTTTATGGGAACAAAAATCTCCACCTCTCTATAAATACCAACAGCAGCTTTTTCAGGCGCTTCACAGGTTATAAAAACAAGTTCTCCGACCTTTGCCAACTCCTTGATATAATATTCATATTCTTCAAGAAGGCCGCGGTTGTCGTTTGCGCGGATCATGACTTCAACTTTTGTGTTCGGTGCAATCCCTGTTTCACCCCTGATATTTCTTATTACATCAACAACTCCCATGATCATGTCCATACCGGATTCGCTTTTTTCATCCACCTGTGCTTCATCGTATATTGGAAAAGTCGAGACCATAATACTTTCGTATAATCCTTCCTTATCTCCATCTAAAGAGGAATCTGTGAAGGAATGATGCGGCAGTTTCTGATATATTTCCTCAGTAATAAAGGGCATAATCGGGTGCAGGAGTTTCAATATATCTGTCAGCGTATTATTGAGCACATTCTTTGTGATATTATTATCATATCTGGTCACCTTTCCGTAGAGGTTCGGTTTAATAAGCTCAAGATACCAGTCACAGAACTCATGCCAGATAAAGTTATACAGTGTACTTGCAACCTCATTAAACTTATAGGTATCAAGGCTTTCCGTTACTTCACGGATAACCTTTTGCACTCTTGAGCGTATCCATTTATCAGGAAGGAATGAAAATGAACCCGCCTCAGACTTTTCAGATGTTGCCGGCATATCTTCAAGAAATGTCAGCGCAAATCTGGAGGCATTCCATACCTTGTTTGCAAAGTTTCTCACCCCTTCGATCCTTTCCTCGGAAAGGAGTATGTCCCTGCCCTGAGCTGCAAGCATGGCCAGTGAAAATCTGAATGCGTCTGTTCCGTATTCATCTATCACGATCAAAGGATCAATAACATTGCCCTTTGATTTACTCATCTTTTTACCCTCGGCATCCCTCACAAGGGCATGGATATATACTTCTCTAAAGGGCACATCACCCATAAATTTGATTCCCATCATAATCATACGCGCCACCCAGAAAAACAGAATGTCAAATCCTGTTATAAGGAGTGCTGTCGGATAAAATGTTTTCAGATCGTCTGTTTTTTCAGGCCAGCCAAGTGTGGTAAAAGGCCACAACCCTGAAGAAAACCATGTATCGAGCACATCGGATTCCTGTCTCAGTTCGCCCTTACATTCGCTGCACACATGAGGGTCATCCACACTGACGTAAATCTTCCCGCAGTTGTCACAGTACCAGACGGGTATTCTATGCCCCCACCATATCTGCCGGGATATACACCAGTCCCGTATATTTTCCATCCATTCAAAATAGACCTTTTCCCACATTTCCGGGATAATCCTGACGTTGTGCGCTCTTACCGCCTCGATCGCAGGTTCTGCAAGTGGTTTCATTTTCAGGAACCACTGTTTCGACAATGTAGGCTCTACAACCGTTTTACACCGGTAGCATTTTCCCACACCCATGGCGTAAGGTTCAATCTTTTCAAAAAGACCCTCCTTTTCCAGTTCCTCAACAACCTTTTCCCGGCACTCGAACCTGTCCATACCAACATAATGGACGGCATTTTCGTTCATCTTTCCGCCATCATCCATCACCTTTACTATGGAAAGGTTGTGTCTCTTTCCTATTTCGAAATCGTTTATGTCATGAGCAGGAGTGACTTTCAGAACACCTGTACCGAATGAAACATCAACATAACTATCGCCGATAACCGGGATCTTTTTCCCTGCAATAGGAAGTACCACAAACTTACCAATATACTGTTTGTACCTTACGTCGTCCGGGTTAACGGCAACGGCCGTATCCCCGAACATCGTTTCCGGTCTTGTGGTAGCAACAATCAAATGTCCGTTGCCTTCTGCGAGGGGATATTTGATATGGTATAGATAACCCTTTGTCTCTTCATGTTCTGCTTCAAGGTCGGAAAGTGCGGTTTTGCATCTCGGACACCAGTTTATAATATAATCGCCCTGATATATGAGGCCTTCGTTAAAGAGCCTTACAAAGACTTCACGGACGGCTTTTGATAAACCATCGTCCATGGTAAAGCGTTCTCTGGACCAGTCGCATGACGAACCGAGTCTTTTCAATTGACTGATGATTACCCCTCCGGAATGTTCCTTCCAATCCCAGACTCTTTCAACAAACTTTTCCCTGCCGAGGGCTTCACGGCTAAGTCCTTCCTTTACAAGTTCTCTTTCCACAACATTCTGGGTCGCAATACCCGCATGGTCCGTGCCCGGCACCCAGAGCGTATTAAAACCTGACATCCTTTTAAACCTTACCATAATATCCTGCAAAGTATTGTTCAATGCATGGCCCATATGCAACATTCCGGTCACATTCGGCGGCGGTATAACAATTGAAAAAGGCGGTTTCGAAGCATGGCTGTCTGCTGTGAAAAAACCTTTCTTAATCCAATATGCATACCATGTTTCTTCTATTCTGTGCGGATCATAAACCTTATCCATCATATATTAACTCCCTTTCATATTCAGATTTTCAATTGCCCAGCCTTTAGCTGGATTAAACATTGCACTTCCCCGGCTTCATCCTGGTATATTCCATGGCAGTGGAAGAAAAAACTTTTCAAAAAGGTTAAAGGCATACCTGTCAGACATGCCTGAAACAAAGTCGCACACACATGCTGCCTGTTCATCGTAAAAATCATGTTTGCCGGTTTCTGCAAGGAGTGCATCTGGGTTATTCAGAAAATAAAAATAGAGATCTTTTATTATCCTTGAGCATTTTATAAAATCATCATGAACAATGTGACTATCATAAACCATCTCATATAGAAATGTCCTGAGTTTTACCATTTGGTATTCAAGGTCTTTACTGAGACTTATGTTTAAATCATCCTGTTTTAATGTTTCGAGAATTACTCCCCTAACCATGCTGTCAATCCTGTCGGAGGTTGTATTGCCCAAAAAATTCCTGCTGTCAATTGGTAAATCTTCTTCTGTTATGATATTGCCTCTTATGGCGTCATCAATATCATGGTTTATATAGGCAATAATATCTGAAACCCTCACAGCTTCGGCCTCTCTGGTGGTAGGTCTATCTGTTTCAACCCTTGAGATAATCTCTCCCTTACCTTTTGAATGCTTAAGTATGCCTTCTCTTACTTCAAAGGTAAGATTCAAACCCTCACCTTCTTTTTCAAGCAGATCCACAACCCTGAGACTCTGTTCGTAATGTTTGAACCCGCCTCCATGTATCTCATTCAGAGCAGCTTCTCCTGCATGACCGAAAGGTGTATGTCCCAGATCATGACCAAGGGCAATGGCCTCTACCAGGTCTTCGTTAAGGAAAAGGGCTTTTGCTATTGTTCTGGCGATCTGCGAGACCTCGAGTGTATGGGTAAGCCTTGTCCTATAATGGTCTCCTGCGGGCGAAAGAAAAACCTGCGTTTTGTGCTTGAGCCTCCTGAATGATTTACTGTGTATAATACGATCTCTGTCATGCTGGAATGCCGGTCTTATATCGCATTCAGCTTCTTCTTTCAGCCTTCCCTTTGTTTTGCTGCTTTTCTGTGCAAAGGGCGACAGAGTTATTTCTTCCTTTTGTTCTAATTTATTTCTGATATTCATTTCTTTAAAACCCGCAAGACCAAATCCAGCCATACAGGATTATCTTCAATAGAATTCGAAAACAAGAATTTAGCTTATCTTTTCAGATTCCTAATTTATCACAAGAAAATGACTAAAGCAATAAAACGATTGAGAGGTTCGATCAGAGATTACCGCATCTGCGAAGCTTTTTTCCTCCAGGAAGGGCTTGCAGGTGCTCTCATACCCCGTTATGGATATATGCATACACGAGACTGAAAATGTACTACCTCATGATACCACCTGATACTACAAGCGGGTATATGATAGGAGGCTAAATTGGCAAATATGGGACAATATAATCATTTTCTTGCTCTGTGCAGTTGGTTCGGAAGATATGTTAGGATTCTTTTTTAAGATAAATTCTCATTCCATCAACAACATACTGAAAACCGGAAAATACAGAAAGGACTGCTGTGGCATAGAAAAAGTGCTTCGAATACATTCTGTCGCCTGGCCACAGAATATAAATAACAGTACACATCTGCGATAAGGTTGTAATTTTACTCAAAATAATCGGGGTGGGTTTTCCCTTATATGAAAGCTTATAAAGAATAAAAAAACCTGTGGAAATAACTACATCCCTGATAATCACAATGTATGTCAGCCAAAAAGGGATTATGCTATAAACAGATAGAACAATGTAAGAGGATACAATCATCACCTTATCGGCAACCGGGTCGAGAAAAGCACCAAGATGCGTTTTTGCCTTCATGATTCTTGCAAGAAATCCATCAAGTACATCACTTAATGCCTGTATAATAAACAGTATAAGCGCGATGTCATGCCTGCCGTGATTGATTGCAATGATGAAAAAGATTGTAACAAAAAGACGAAATACTGATAGTAGATTAGGCAGGTTCATTCTCTGTAAAGATTTTTAAAGGTTGCAAATTTGTCCAGAAAGGCAAGCTCAACTGTATCTATCGGGCCATTCCTTTGTTTTCCAATGATGATCTCTGCAATACCCTTATTATTCTCCTTGTCTTTATTATAAACTTCATCTCTGTATATAAACATAATTACATCTGCATCCTGTTCTATGGCTCCTGATTCCCGGAGATCAGAAAGCCTCGGTCTTTTATCTTCTCTTTGCTCAACCATTCTGTTCAACTGCGATATGGCAATTACGGGTATATACAATTCTTTTGCAAGTGCTTTTAAAAATCTTGATATTTCAGATATTTCCTGCTCTCTCCGCTCAACAGCGGTTCGCCCGCCTCTCATTAACTGTAAATAATCGACTACAAGCAGTCCAAGACCATGCTCTTTTTTTAATCTTCTCGCACGGGCCCGGAGTTCGAGAACACTCATGGACGGAGAATCATCGATAAAAAAAAGCGCTTCAGAAAGCTTTCCTGCAGCATAGGCAAGTTTTGGCCATTCTGTGCTTGACAGTGTGCCTGTCCTCAATTTCGAGTGCTCCACTTCCGACTCGGAACTCAACAGCCTTGTAACAAGCTGCTCCTTTGACATTTCCATCGAAAATATACCTACAGGGATAGCCGATTCCTTCAACATAGCAGCATACTGGGCAATATTCATAGCAAAGGCAGTCTTCCCCATGCTTGGTCTGCCTGCAACAACGATTAAATCAGAGGGCTGCAGGCCACTCGTTAGCCTGTCAAGTTCTGAAAAACCTGTAGGCACGCCGGTAACAGACTGTTTTTTCTCATAGAGCCTCTCGATAGTTTTTACACTATCCATAACAATATCTTTAACAGGAAAAAATGAGGGCTTGAATTTTTTCTCAGAAACCTGAAAGATCATCCTTTCTGCATTGTCTATATAGTCTTCTACTGCATCCGATTCGTACCCATTTTCGATAATCTCCGTAGCAGCATTCATGAGATTCCTTAAAAGGCCTTTCTCCCTAACCATTTTTGCATACTGTACAATATTCGCCGCACTCGGCATATGGTCTACAAGCGTGTTCAGGTATGTCACGCCCCCTATTTTGTCTATAACCCTTTTATCCCTGGCGGCACTGCCGACTGTAACAATATCTATCGGCTCGTTTTTTTCGTAGAGACTTACCATGATATCATATATCCTGCCATGGACATCTTTATAAAAATCCTCAGGGCTGACCATATCTACTACCTTGTTTATAGCATCAGGGTCTATAAGGATGCCGCCGAGAAGTGACTCTTCTGCTTCCAGGTTTTGCGGCGGGATACGAATTGCTGGTGGCTTTTTCTTCTCTGAAAGATTCTGCAGAGCCCTTGTCATTTAGTCCTTTTTTTCCACTTCAACCTTCACGGTGGCAGTGATATTTTGTTCTAAATGGATTTCCAGGGTATGTGCGCCTATTGATTTGATTGGCTCATCTATCCTCACACTCTTTTTATCTATCTCAACACCAAGGATCTCCTTTATCGAATCAGCCACATCTTTATGCGTTACAGAACCAAAAAGTTTTCCATCTGCGCCGGCTTTTTTCTTTATGACAAGCGTAATCTCTTCCAATTTTTCTTTAATATCTGCAGCAGCTTTTAGAACCCTTCCTTTTTTATTCAGGAGGTTCTTTATGATATTCTCAAATCTCTTCTGATTGCTTTCAGTCGCGGGGAGCGCAAGGCCTCCCGGGATCAAATAATTCCTTCCATATCCTTCCTTAACATCTACTACTTCACCTTTTTTACCTGTACCTCGTAAATCTTCCGTAAGAATAACCTTCATACAGTGCCCCCGTCATTTTGTAAGTGTTGTAAAAGGGAGGAAGGCAATATGTCTTGCCATATTTATTGCCTCTTTAAGCTTCCTCTGATGATTGGCGCAGGTTCCTGTCATTCTTCGCGGCATCACCTTTCCACGTTCCGAAATAAAATATTTCAAGAGTTTTGGGTTCTTGTAATCATTCGGTATATTTGGGTCCTGGCAGATTTTGCAAACTCTCGTCCGCATGTAAACCCTTTTTTTCCCGTCCTGTCCTCTTGCAGGTCTTGTTGGTCTTGGCATCTATATCCTCCATCCATATTATTTGATTTTCATTTATCTTGAAACAAGTTGTACATTTAAGGAAGCTTTGTCAATTGGAAAATTCGCCCTCCAATTCGTCAAAAACAACATGATCCGGTGCTTTTTCCAGACCTTTTTCTTTGTCGTCAACCCTTACAAGCATATGCCTTAAAACAGCATCCAGCGTTTTATAAAACTTATTGATATTTGCCATATTTGCTTCATCTGCATCAAGAAGTAAAAAGAAATAATGGCCTTTTTCCTTCTTCTTAATCGGATAGGCAAGTTTCCTTACTCCCCAATCATCCATCCTCAGCATTGTACTACCGAATTTTTCCAGATTAGCCCGTATTCTTTTGAGTAATTCCTCTTCCTCTTCCTTTGTACAGTCCGGGCTTATCACAATAATATTTTCATACCTTCCCACTTTATTCTCCTTTCGCTGTATTTGCGATTGCACCTTTTAATACTTTTACTCTAATCTTGTCTGCAATTTCCAGTGTAACTGCGTCATCTGTAATACCTGTTATTGTACCATATAGACCACCTGAAGTTACAACTTTATCACCTTTTTTCAAGTTTTCAATAAACATCTTTTGCTGCTTTGCCCGTTTCTGTTGCGGCCTGATCAACAAAAAATAAAAAACAACAAACAAAAGAACAAGAGGCAATAAACCCATCAACTGCGATGTTCCTCCCTGTCCGGACCCTGCCAGATTACCCATTGCATGCGCTGCATTCATCTTGTAATTCACCTCCCTTCCATCTCATTTTAAACTCTTCATAGAAATTATCAAAGGTGCCTTCACTGATAGCCTCTCGTATCTTTTTTAAAAACATTGAATAAAAATAGATATTGTGAAGCGTATTCAGATAAAAACTCGTCAATTCATGGGAAACAAGAAGATGTCTGAGATATGCTTTGGAATATGTCCTGCACGTGTAACAGTTGCATTTCTCATCAACAGGGCTTCCATCCCTTGCATATTTTGCATTTTTAATATTTATCCTCCCATTCCAAGTAAATAAGTTCCCATTTCTTGCAAGTCTCGTCGGAATAACACAGTCAAACATATCTATACCCCTTTTTACCCCTTCCACAATATCCTCGGGAAAACCAATACCCATAAGATACCTCGGCTTATCATGCGGCAACAGGTCTATAACAGTATCTACCATATCCCACATAATGCTCTTTGGCTCCCCAACGCTTAAACCACCCAGGGCATAACCGTCAAAACCCATATCAACCAGTTCGCGAGCCGACTGCAGCCTTAATTCCTTATAAAAACCGCCCTGTATAATCCCGAACAGCAAAAGTCCATCATCTCTTTTTGCATTCATGCATCTTTTTGCCCATCGGGAGGTTAACCCGACAGAAGCACTGGTGTATTCGTACGATGAAGGATAGGGAACACACTCATCAAGACACATGCATACATCTGCACCGATGTTCTCCTGTATATCCACAACCTTTTCAGGGGAAAGAAAATGTTTAGATCCGTCAATGTGGGACTGGAACAAAACACCGTCTTCTTTTATCTCACGCAATACACCCAGGCTGAATATCTGATATCCCCCGCTGTCCGTGAGAACCGGTCCATCCCATCCTGCAAATTTTTGAATACCGCCCATCTCTTTTATGAGGCCATCGCCGGGCCTTAAGTACAGATGATATGCGTTTGCAAGTATCATCTTAACCCCTGTTTCTTTCAGGTCCTTATTGGTAATAGCTTTAACAGTACCCTGAGTTCCTACCGGCATAAATACCGGCGTTTCTATATCTCCATGCTTTGTCCTGATAACACCAAGTCTTGCATGGTTGTTTTCTTTCAAAAGTTCTATGGTTTTCATGTGATAAACATCGAATCTCCATAGCTGTAAAATCTATAGTCACGCTCCATCGCCTCCATGTAACACTTCAAAAGACCATCCCTGCCGGCAAAAGCGGAGGCAAGCAAGAGCGGGGTCGATTTTGGCAAGTGGAAATTAGTAATCAGGGCATCCACCATTTTGAATTTGTACCCTGGATATATAAAAAGTTCCGTATAAGCGTTTAGCGGGGTACTCCCATTTGCTGAATATGCCGTCTCCAGTGTTCTTACTACACTTGTGCCACAAGCTATAATCCTTCTCCCTTCATTTTTTGCATATTGAATATATTCTTTTACATCCCTGGTAATTTGATAATATTCCCTGTACATTTTGTGTTCTTCTACACATTGTTTTTTTATCAAATAAAACGTTCCGATGCCAATGTGAAGGGTAATTTTTACTATATTTACACCGATATTTTCAATATTTTCAATCAATTCCTTTGTGAAATGAAAGCCTGCTGTCGGTGCTGCAATTGAACCTTCTTCTCTGGCATAAACAGTTTGATACCTCTCAAAATCAATGCTGTTTTTTTCTTTTCTTTTTATATAGGGCGGGAGCGGCATTTGTCCGTACTGTCGTATGATATCAAATTCGTCGCCAGGACATGAAAATTCGATCATCCAGAAATCAGGATGCCGTGTCAGTTTTGCTTTAGCATTGCCGACAGAGACGATTATTTCAGCAACACCTTTCTTTATCCCATTGGCAAGACAATGCCATCTTTTTTCCCCTATTTTTTCAACAAGGAGAATATCTATGCTGCCGCCGCTATCTTTTATCGCCCTGAGTCTCGCCGGAAAAACCCTGCTGTCGTTTAATACAAGAACATCCCCTTTATGAAAATAACGGGTGATATCCCTGAATGAACAATGTTCTGTCGTTCCCCCATTCCTGTTAAAAACAAGAAGACGTGAGGATGATCTATCCTCGGCGGGGTGCTGGGCAATCATTTCCTTTGGCAGTATATAATCAAATAATCCGGAATCCATAATCCTCAATAAAATATGGTTAAATTTATAACAGATTGTGAAAATATAAGCAATTCAATTTAAATTACAACCCGTTATCAATGAACCGCGCTATTAGACTTTGATTAAAACCGAAAAAAGTTTGAAAATATTTTAAAAAAATTAATTTTTTGAATAAAATTATGTTGATTACATAATATCAAGATGCTAAGTTCTTACATAAATAATAAAAAAATTAATTTTTTTTGATTTTGTCCGAAAAGATAGAGAGTGACCTATGGAAAATTATGCATTACGGGGTAACCTTCTAAGCAGGGCAGCAGATTTAAAGGTCATCCCTACACTGAGTACGCTAATTGACAAAGTCTTTACCATTTTGGGCGATAGAAATGCGTCTTTTTCAGATTTGAGTGATATTATAAAATACGATCAGGCTATCTCCTCAAAGATTATTAGCATTGCAAATTCGGCATATTACAGCAGAGGGTTAGAGATATACACTCTCCAGCGGGCAATGATAAACATTGGATATGAGGAAGTAAGAGGGATTATCACGTGTCTTTTGTTTATGGAGAGCATTTTGAAACAATTAAAGCTCAAGGAAGAAGACTTGCTTTCTCTATGGAAACACTCTATGTATGTTGCCTGCGCTTCAAAAATACTTTCAGAAAAGACACTTACTGAAGACCCTGGAAAAGTCTACACAATAGCACTGTTGCATGATATCGGGAAGATTGTTTTTTATATGAGTTCGAATAAATATGGTGAAATTGTTAGAGAGGACGGCACTGAAGGAAAATCCATTATCCAAATGGAAAAAGAACACTTTGGTATAGACCATCAGGAAATCGGCTATGCCATATCAATGAAATGGAAATTACCTCTTGAATTTTCAGATATTATACAGTATCATCATGAAAATACATATAATACTAAGTATGAATCTTTGCTAAAACTGATAAGTGCTGCAGATAGATATTCTGTATCGCCGACCAGCGTTTCCGGCACAGAGGGCTGCATACTTACCAAGGAAAAGGATAATATTACAAAAGAATTGAATAATATAATGGATATTGTACGGCTGGCATAAATTATGACACAAGATGATCTAAAATTAGAATCTCTTGGCATTCAATGGAACTTATACGAAAGGTCAGTTAATAACTATTCAATTATTATGAGAATATTAAACTGTCTTGAAAACAAAGACGGTTTTATAAAAGATGTACCAAGAATATTTGTCGGAGAATCACCTTTTGAAACATGTAAAATCTTAAAGTTAGGAAATAACACTGTTCAAGAGGGCTTTTTCAGCCTTGATAATTCCCCGGATAATCTGAATATAGAAACCATCAAATCGCTTAACACGGGCATAATGTCGCCGTTAATGCAATATAATGTATATGGTTACAGCGCTCTTTATATACACCCACTGAAAGAGGATTTAAATATCATAGGTTTTATGGTGTTAGGGAAAAAATCTCAATTAAATCTTGATAAATCCATTTTTAGAGAGATTGAAATAGTATGCAATATTTATAATAAGGCATTGCTTTTAAGCTCGAATTTTAACAACCACAAAGAAAATGGGCATGATAAAAATATTTTCGAATTAGTTATGAATGAATTCCCTAATGCCATGTTCTTAATTGATAGGGGTGGCTCTGTTCATTTTGCCAATAAAAGGGCAAGAGAAGAGTTTGAAAACAGAAAAAATCTCTTTGTGGGCGAAAGGTTGGATAACCTGATCATTGGGATTGACGAAGATTTTTACAAGAAAGATTACATATTTCAGGGCGATGTCTCATATAAATCGGGAGATAAATTTAAAATCTTCAAGATGAACTGTTTCCCTGTTATTGAAAAACAGAGTAAAGCAAATTGGAAGGCTGTAGTGCTCACTGATGTCGCTGAAGAGAAGTTCAAAAATGAGGAAAACCTTCTGAAAGAAAAGATGGGTAGCATTGGATTGCTCGCAGGTGGAATAGCCCACGATTTTAACAACCTTCTAACCGGTATACTAGGTTATGCATCTTTAATGAAAAACTTTTTGCCGAAAGATGAAAAACTTTTCCGGTATGCCGAGGCAATCGAACATTCGGCACAGAGAGCTTCAAAGCTGACTCAGCATCTTTTGAATTTCTCAAGGAGACAAAACAAGACAACAGGTATTATAGATGTCAATGCACTGCTTGAAGATGTTCTGTTTCTTCTGAAAGAAAGCTTCAGAGATGTTGAAATAGAAAAATCATTTTATGAGTATCTTCCTTTGATAAAAGGTGATGAAGCAGAGTTGCAGAATGTGTTTCTAAATCTTTGCATAAATGCAAAAGATGCGATGAACGGCATTGGGTTGCTCAAGGTAAGAACTGAGCGGAGACAACAAGTCGGCGAAAAAGCGCTTGTATTGATAGAGGTAGAAGATAGCGGTAAGGGTATAGACGATGGAATAAAAACAAGGATATTTGAGCCTTATTTTTCTACCAAGGAAAACGGTAAGAATCTCGGTATGGGTTTATATATTGTAAGTAAAGTTATCCGTGACCACGGAGGGTTTATAGAACTTGACAGCAAACCTGGTCATGGAACAAAATTCAGCATCTACATACCTGCTGCAGTTGATGAAACATGGATAAATACTCCTGCCGAGGAAATTACTAAAGAAAACATCAACCGAAAACGAAGGGTGCTTATCGTAGATGATGAGGATATTATCAGGGAATTTGTTAAGGGCATCCTTTTGGACGAAGGTGCTCAAGTTATTGAAGCAAGTAACGGCAAAGAAGCTATTGAAATATTCAAAGAACACCAACATAAAATAGACCTTGTAATACTTGATATGATTATGCCGGGGATAAAGGGAGACGAAGTTTTAAGAGAGATCAGAGCAATGAGGCCGGATATCAAGGTTATTGTATCAAGTGGCTTTATGAGCGAGGAACAGAAAAACAACCTGAAAGAATACAGCGTAGATGCCTTCCTTGATAAACCCTATAGAGATAAAGATGTAATACGCACGATTTTCGATATACTTTCAAATTGAACTGACAACCATATAAACATAAACACTGCACAAACACATCGTTAAATATAAAAAAATGCGTGGCAAGCAAAAAAATATTCATTTCCTTATAGTTGTCCATAAAACGTATTTTTAATGGACACCGGTCAGAAAATTCCTTATTTTTTACTTTAAAAAACCTGTTTGAAGCATAGTTTTAATAGTGGAGAAAATGTCATGGAGGTTGTAATATATCCAGGTCAAGCGTTTAAGGAGGATTTATGAGCGGAATTTTTGGAATTGTATCCAAGGAGAACTGCGCAAGTAGCTTACTCTATGGGACGGATTATCATTCACACATGGGAACAGAATATGGCGGGATGGCCGTTTTAGGAGATAAATTTTATCGTTCAATTCATGATATAAGCAAATCCCAGTTTAAATCCAAATTCTTCGAGGAATATAAGGATATGGAAGGCAACCTGGGCATTGGAGTGATCAGTGACCGGGATGCCCAGCCTCTGATTATAGGATCAAAATTCGGAACCTTTGCTATTGTGTTTACAGGACTTGTGGAAAATGCCAGTGAACTGGCTGCAGAGCTTCTTGGACAAGGAGCAACCTTTGGTGAAATGCAGGTCGGAGGTGTTAATTCAGTTGAGTTGCTTGCAAAGCTGATCAATTCAGGGGAGACTCTGATTGATGGAATTCTTGGGCTCTATGACCGAATCAAGGGATCTGCATCCATCCTTATCATGAAAGAAGAAGGAATTTACGCAGTCCGTGACCGTCTTGGCCGGATGCCACTTGTTGTTGGAGAAAGGGGCGGAGATTATGTCGTCGCCACCGAAACATGCTCTTTTCTGAATCTGGGGTATAAAATCAACCGATATCTTGAACCTGGTGAGATCATCCTTGTAGGAAAAAACGGATTGAAAGAACAATTTCCAGGAAATAAAGAAAACAGGATATGTGCGTTCCTGTGGATCTACACCGGATACCCGGCTTCCAGTTATGAAGGAATTAACGTTGAAATTGTCCGCGAACGCTCCGGGAGTTTTCTTGCTAAAAGAGATAATGTTGAAGCAGATCTCGTTGCAGGAGTCCCCGATTCCGGCGTTGGACATGCCACCGGGTATTCCATGGAGTCCGGACTTCCCCTGCGGAGACCACTTGTAAAATATACACCGGGATACGGAAGGAGCTATACACCTCCTGCCCAGGAAATTAGGGATCTTGTGGCAAAAATGAAACTTATCCCGATTAAGGACGTAATTGCCGGCAACCGCATTGTTCTCTGTGAGGACTCAATAGTCCGTGGAACACAGCTTAAGAATTATACACTGAAAAAATTATGGGAATCCGGTGCCAAGGAAATACATGTCCGTCCGGCCTGTCCACCTCTTATGTTCCCGTGCAAATATGCACTGTCTACCCGGTCTATTAACGAACTGATTGCCCGCCGGGCAATATGGGCAATGGAAGGACATGATTCGGAAAATATCTTGGATTATCTTGATGACAGTTCAGAAAAGTACCGGAAAATGATTGACTGGATTGCAAGGGAGCTTGGTGTTACAACATTAAGATATCAGCGGATTAGCGACATGATCCAAGCAATCGGTCTTCCCCGCGAGAAGCTTTGTCTACACTGCTGGACAGGCTGATTTATCTCTCAACACTTCTCTCGCGATTAAACCGTTGCATAAGCAAAGGTCTTGCTTTTATACCTTTAACAGATTCTTTTGCGCTTCTCTTAAAAGCCCTATAAGGGTTTCTATTGTTTCAGGCGCCAGAAAGATACCCTCCGGAGTAGGTACTAACTCTCCATCATTAATAATCTGGTAGGCTCGCAAATCAATAACTTTGGCCCCTTTATGATCCTCTGTTGTAACCAGTAGCCTTTGTTTTCCATTCCTTGTAATTTTTCCTATTAACACCAATCCTCCTATAATTGCTTATTTATTTAAAAAACAAAGTTTTTTAACAATATGTCCATACATTTCCCTCGTTGTTTACTAAAAGACGGCCTTTTTGAGATGATCAAAAAAATATGTTTCACTCACAATTCTGTCAATTGATATTTCATGGAACAACGAACATATTAATTTTATTGATTCCTTATCTGTGCCGCCGAAATCTATGTCAATAAATGTTTCTTTGCTTTAATAACACTGCTCCAGTTCATTGGCCAACATTTGATGCTGCTTAATCATAAGCTGGTTCGCAAAATTAGTACATACACATTAATGCTTTTTCTTTAATATTACTTTTTGCTGCTGTTCTTAAGATCCTAAAACTATTCTGAGGTTAGTTAATTGTTTATGAGAATATAATGAAGTATAACACATGACAGACTTGAATGCTACTGAGAAAAAATCTCATCAGGATTAATCTTGAGAGGTTATAAATACCGGACCATTTATAGTGATTCCACTATAACGGTTTTTGTGATGCAGGAAATAGATTGAATCGAGGTCTATATAGTCAAACCCACCTGCGGCAGAGGCAAAAAAGATACCTGCCGACAATCCAATCATCGTTTCCGTCATGCATCCGATCATCAGTTTGAGTCCGTGTTTCTTTGCGATTTCATATATTTTTCCTGATTCAATAATACCGCTTTTTGCAATTTTGATGTTGACACCGTCGCATAGATTTTCTGCAATGGCTCTACTCATGTCTTCACTGGTAAATATTGTTTCATCAAGGATAATGGGGGTGGTTGAGTATTTCTTTATCTCCTTCAGGCCTTTGAAGTCGTTTTTAGGCAGAGGTTGTTCAAAAAGCTGAATATTATAGCCCCTGTGCTCGATGAGATGAACCATTTTCAGAAAAGTTTTTTCGGTATACCCTTGATTGCAGTCAAGACGCAGAATAAAGTCTTCTCTCTTATCATTCAAGGTTTGGTGCACAATGGATATGAGATTTATATCATCTTTAATATTACCACTTACCTTCAGCTTATAGGTGGAAAAGCCTTTTCTGACTGTGTATTTCAGCCACTTTTTAAGAGCGGTACTGTCTGTGCTGTACGGTATTGTAATATCCGTCTCTATGTGTGTCGCTTTGCCTCCCAGATAATCGAGTTCCAAAATATGTTTTTCTTGAAGCCAGGCCCTGAATAGCGCTACTTCCAATCCTGAAACCGTCATGGGATTATCGGGGTATTTTTTCCGGAGTTGCCTGATCTTATCGGCGTAATCATCTATAGGCATGTCAAGAAGTTCCGGAGAAACCTCCCTTATTATCCCTTTGATTGCCGATATTGTCTCATTTTCTAAGGTAAAACTTGTAGGACATTCACCTGTCCCGCGTGAACCGTCTTTAAGTGATACTTTGACAATAACGCTTTTTATTGTGTCTTTCCTCCCCATGGAGGTAGAAAAGGTTGTTCTGAGTGGTTTTATAATTTCATAAAAGCGTATATGCTTAATACCGTTCATTGTCTCGATATAAACCTGCCGAAGTGTATCTGCTTGTTATTGATGAAAAAATTATGTTCTGCAAGCCGGGCAAGGCTTTCTCCGAACCTATCCCTAAAGGTGCTTATCTTTGCCTTACCACCCGTCTCTGCCGCTTCAAGGAATCTCTCTCTGCCCATGTTGAGCATTACGTGGACAATAGAATCCGGTCTGTCTTCTGTTGATACAAAAATAAGATCACCGGGTTTAAGTTTTTTATATTCAACTTTCTGTGCCGCCATCCATTGTTCGTGGGCATCACGGGGAATGTCGATATTGTTTGCCCGGTATACAAGGTTTGTGAGACCCGAACAATCTACGCCAATAACAGGGGTACGAGGTATCGGTTGCTGGATGCTGAATATTGAATTGTCAGCTATTTGCCTCTTGTCTTTTGTTTTTTTCTTTGTTCCCGGAGGCTCAACCATACACGTACTTCTGCCTCCCCACAAATAGGGTACATCGATAAAAAGTCTGCCCGTACTGACAATTGCCTTTCTCAACATGTTCTCATCTGAATGCTCTGTAGTACATGCTACGTCATTTTTGCTTATATACCCTGTTTGATTACCGGCAAGCATTACTACAGTGTAATATTCTTCATCGGCTGTTTTTTTAACCTGCAACCTTGTCCCAATTGAGACTATCAGTAATGTACCTGACTTTTCGGATCGGTTTTTCAGAACATGGACCGTCTTATACCTTACGACCACATTATATTGTAATGGTGCATCAATCAAGGCAACACTGTGTTTTCTGATCCATCCTGTATAACCCTGCCAGATGTTTCTGCGTGTATATTGTTGTTGTTCTATTGCTTCTACATAATACCAGTCATCAATTTCATCAAGATACAACAGCATCTCATTGTAAAGGACCTGTGTTTCCTGCAAATCATCATGAATATATACAGGTTTTGTATCAACAGGTTTACACCTGAGATCTGCAACTGGCACTGTAACTATTAATAATTTATCCGTTATTGGCATATCCAACGCTCAAACATTCTTCACCTGGTATCATAGTAAAACGTTTTGCGTAATGGGATTTCGGCGGGAAAGGACACAATTGCATAGCAGGGTTTCTCAATAGTATATTATGTCTTCGAAAACATTGCAATCAGACAAAGGGGGCAGGGGCGCCTCCTTTGTCTTTCCACTATTTGTTGTCTTTATCGCTATACACCTCTTTTTCATCAAAAACCTTTGTGCCTGATATATTCCATCCGTTTTCCCATACTCTGTAGAAACAGCTCCAATAGCCTGTATGGCAAGCAGCAACCTTCTGGTCAACAGTGATAAGAATCGTATCATTATCGCAATCAATGCGTACGGATTTTACCTCCTGCGTATGACCAGACGATTCTCCTTTGAGCCATAGTTTCTGCCTTGATCTCGAAAAATAATGCGCTTTGCCTGTTTTTAAGGTTAGCTCAAAGGACTCATTGTTCATATAGGCAACCATCAATACATCTTTTGTCTTTTCATCCTGGACAACAACGGGTATAAGCCCTTTTTCATTCCATTTTATACCTTCCATAATTCTCTCCTGAAATATTAATTTTTACAGTACACAATTTTTAAGCTGCAATATCATATTTTAATCCGGGGGTCCAAAAACCTTTCCTCTATGTGGATTAAGCTGATTTTGTTCAAAGTCTTACTGCCACGCCCCTGTTTCTCAGGTACTGTTTGGCGTCGATAATCGTATGCTCCCTGTAGTGAAATATTGATGCAGCGAGCACTGCATCGGCTTTTGCATCAACAAGACCTTCGTATAAGTGTTCCAGAGTGCCAACCCCTCCTGAAGCAATTACCGGAATATTCACAGCTTCAGAAATTGCCTTTGTAAGTTCTATATCGTATCCTATTCTTGTCCCATCTCTATCCATACTTGTTAGCAGAATTTCGCCGGCACCGAGTTTTTCCGCATCTTTTGCCCACTGAACAGCGTCAACACCGGTTGGTTTGCGTCCTCCATATGTAAAAACCTCAAAACCGTCACCGCTTCTCTTTGCATCAATGGCAAGACAAATACACTGGCTCCCGAATGTATCGCTCGCTTCTTTTATAAAGTCAGGGGATTCGATGGCGGTTGTATTTACCGTAATCTTGTCCGCACCAGCAAGGAGTATTTCCCTGATATCCTTAATCGTCCGTATTCCTCCACCTACAGTAAGGGGCATAAATACTTCGTTGGCAACCTTTTCAACAACTTTTATAATCGTCTTTCTCCTCTCGTGTGAAGCAGTTATATCAAGAAAACAGAGTTCGTCTGCCATTTCTTCTTCGTACATCTTTGCGTTGTCAACAGGATCTCCCGCATCCTTAAGCCCTAAGAAGTTTATTCCTTTAACCACCCTGCCTTCCTTTACATCAAGACAGGGAATAATTCTTTTAGTCAGCATATTTTACTGCCTCTTCAATCTTGATTAATCCTTCATATACTGCCTTTCCCAGAATAGTAGCCCATACGCCCATATCTTTTAATCGTTTTACATCGTCAATGTTTGTCACGCCTCCGCTTGCAATAACGGGGAGCTTTGTCATCTTCAGGAGCATTTCCATACCTTCGTAGTCAGGACCTGATAACATGCCGTCCCTTGCTATGCTCGTACACAGAACAGCCATAATACCGATGCGTTCAGATTCTTTGAGAATCTCTGCCACATTCTTATCGACTGCGGTTTTCCATCCACGCGACATAGGCTTGCCTTCAAGGAGGTCAAGGCCGAGGATAATATTTTCCAATCCGGACAACTTCTGAAAAAAACTTTCATCCTCAAGTGCCTGAGTACCTACAATTATACCATTTAAACCCAGCTCGGAATAATACTTAATATCATCTTCAGTTCTAATCCCCCCGCCTGTTTCCATATAGCCGCCCACCTTAGACCGGATCTTCTTAATTATCTCATGGTGGACACGTTTTCCTGTCCTTGCACCATCAAGATCAATGATATGGAAATCACGCGCTCCTTTCTCAACCATTTCTTCGATCTTAGCTACAGGGTCTTCGCTGTAAACAGTTACCTTTGTAAAGTCCCCCTTTATCAGTCTTACAGCTTTGCTGTCTATTAAATCCATTGCAAAAAGTGCTTTCATAAAAGACTCCGGGTAGTGAGCATTTTCATTGCCCCGCGGATCAATACCACAGAGCTTGCTCCGGGAAGGTTTGTACTGTTTTGTCCTGCCTTTGATGCCCCGTAGCATACCGCGGGGTACTTCATTTCAGATCGTCTGCAAGAAAATTCAAACCTTTTTCTATTCCTTCCCGGGACAGTACATCCACGGTAATCCACTTTCCACCCCTCTTTAAAAACTTTCCTACATCAAGAACGTTTTCGCTTAACGAACGCTGATCCTCATCAAAAACAAAAATGCGTTTTATAATGCCATTTTCTATAACATGCATATGGAAACCAACACCGGCAGGTTTCTCAACAGCAAAATTGCCGCCCTTTCTTTCCTCAAATCTGTATATATAAACATGAAGATATTTATTTTTTCCCCTGCCCCATTCATATTGTATTTTCCTGTAATCCAGTTCTTCTCCTATCTGGTTGCCTACAACTATATTTGCATCTGTGTGTATCTTTCCAAACTTTATAAACTTGCCGCAATACTTGCATTTATCAATTTTCCTTGTTTCTTTATCAATTGCCAGTTTTTCCACAAAAATCCCTATCGGATTTTCCTGCGCAAAAAGAAAACCAGTGGTGTATAAGACAGCTAAGCAAACTATCATTATAATGAAATAAACCAGAAGTAACTTATTAAAATATTTTCTTAAAGATAACATAATCTTATAATTCTATAGGAAAACACCGGTAAAATAAAGCAGAAAAAGAGGATTACAATTAATCCCCTTTCCCGATACAGACTTGCAAACTTTTTGTGGCTAACTATTTTTCACTTCACAAGGTTTGACAGAATCAGCACAGTTGCGTAAGGGAAAAGCATCAGGATTATTATTGAAATGATATATGAAGGTAAATAGTACAAACTTCCTCTAAAAACTGTTCCAAGAGGGATGTCCTTTGCCATGCCTGCCACAACATAACAACAGATGCCGATAGGCGGCATGATCGAGCCCATTGTCGTTACAATACAGATGACCTGTCCAAACCATATTGGGTCATAACCCATTGCCATAACAATCGGATAGAATATGGGAAGGGATACGAGTAGAAAAGCAAGTGCATCCATTACGCATCCACCTATGATATAGCACAGCATAATTATCCAGAAGAGAACCCAGTTTGGTAACGCCAAAGAGCTAATCAGGTTTGCTGCCTCAAAGGGCAGTCTTGTGACAGCAAGGAAACGACTGAACACCACAGCGCCGGCAACTATCATAAATACGAGACACGAGATACGCAACGTATCTACTATAGATGCAAGAAAGCCTTTCCAGGAGAGCTTTCTCCTTATAAGGCACAAAACCAGGGCAACTGCACAGCTTGCAGCTGCTGCTTCTGTGGCAGTAACAACGCCCGTAAAGAGGGCATACATGATGAGGGCAAAAAGAATAAAAATGTCGAGCAGATCAGGAATAGCTTTTATTCTTTGAAGCCATGTGCTCTTAGGTCCTTTTGGGCCCCAATCAGGATGTCGCCAGCAAATATAAATAACCGTTGCCGCTATTAAAACAGTAAGTATAGCACTTGGTATCACATTTCCAAAAAAGAGCTTGCCTATAGACTGACCCGTGTAAATTCCATACACAACAAGCACTATACTTGGAGGTATAAGAACACCCAAAGTTGCGCCGGCAGCAACAGAGCCGGCACTTAGTTGAGGGTGGTAGTTATACTTTTTCATCTCCGGTATTGCGACAGTGCTCATAGTTGCGGCTGTTGCTGTATTCGAACCGCTTATGGCCGAAAAGATGGCGCACGCCATGATTGTTGTTATTGCAAGACCGCCCTTGTAATGACCGAACCACTTGTGCGTGGCACTGTACAGGCTCGTATTGTACCCGCCATAATGGGCAAATTCACCGACCAGGATAAACATCGGGATAACTGTAAGCCCATAACTCGAGAAAATATTCCACAGGTCTATGCCTATCATTCCAAGGGCAGCCTCCATGGATGTCACATACGCCACCCCAAGAAAACCTATCAGCGCCATGGTAAAGGCCGCGGGTATCTTGAGTAGAAACAGAACAGCAAACATGATAACAATGCCATATACTCCGACAATAGGACCTTCCATGCTCAGCGCTCCTTTGGATTTAGTAGGGTCTTGAGAAAATCAACAATAAGGGTAAGGGATAAAACCGCAAACCCCAACGATACAGAAAAAATAAAAGGATGGTAAATAATTTTCAGAGTTTCTGAGACCTCATGAGATTCCCATATCTTCATGCCCCATACCAATATTTGCCAGGAAACGACAGCAAAGAATATCATAGTAATAAAATAGTTCACGCCGTCAAGTATCCTGTTTACTTTTTTCGGGAACCGCTCTGTCAATATATCCACAAGGATATTGTCCTTTCTCTTCTGGGTGTAACCAAGGGCAAAGGCTATTACAATTGCTCCCAAAAACGACACGAGTTCATATGCACCCCTGAAGGGGATATGGAACATTCTCAAAGTCACATTAATCGTGGCGATAGACATGAGTAAAATTACCGCTATACCACCTAAAATCAGCATGATCTTGTTAAGGTAGCGTTCTATCTTTTCAAGATATTTCATTGTTTTCCTCCGCTGATTGATATAGTTGTATACAATTGTTCATGGGACACAAAAAGGCGCCCGAAGTTCAGACGCCTTTTTGTGTTTTCTGTTACTTATATTGTTTTTCGTATTTTGCCTTTAATGCCAGAACATCTTTGATTATTTGCTCACCGGGCAGACCCAGGGCATTTACCTTCTTTACATATGCATCTATGATGGGATTCAGGAGCTTTGGAATCTGTGCTTTATCAGCAGCCGGAAGTTCAAAGATCTGAAGATTATATTTCTCTTTTGACCAGGCAAGCGATTCCTGTACATGGTCGTCCACATATTTGCCTGTCCATTCTGCCTGCTCACGTTTCATATCATCAAAAAGCTTCTTCACGTCCGCAGGAAGTGAGTTCCATTTATCTTTGTTCATAACAACGGCAAATGTAACAACCCACAGATTTGCTATTGTTGCATTGGGAGTATAAGCAGCATAATTAAAATCTTTAAGGACTTCCATTGAAGATACATGCCCCTTAACTACACCCTTTTGAATTGCTTCCGGTGTATCAGATTGCGGCATAGCAACCGGTATGCCGCCCAGATTTTTTATTATATCTGCCTGAGTTCCTCCTACTCTCAATTCCAATCCTTTCAAATCTTTTAATGATTTGACAGGTAGTTTTGTCATGATATTTGCAGGTGGACACGTAAACATTGTAAGGATTTTTACTTTTTCAAATTCTTTGGCATTATATTTTTCGATAAGATCAAGAAGAGCAAGGCTTGCTGCTTTTGCACTGGAAAATCCAACCGGCAGGTCAATAGCCTCTGATATGGGGAAACGGCCTGGCTGATAACTCATCGCGAAGTTCCCGATGTCTGCCATTCCTGAAATAACCCCGTCAAATATGTTTTTAGCAGGCAGCAATGTTCCACCGGGGAAGGTTTGTATCTTGACCTTTCCGTTAGTCCTTTTTTCCACTTCTTTCGCCCATCTTTCCATCTGGACACAAGGGAAAGTCGGAGCAGGCGGGAAGTTCGCATATTTAAGCGTTATTACAGCCTGGCTGTATGCTTCCTTAGGTGTTGCAACATAAAAACCGGATAGGAGAACAAATGCGGCACAAATTAATAAAAAATATTTTACTTTCATGAAATACCCCCTTGTCTATAAAGATTGAACAGTCTTATTACCCCTCTTAAAGAGTGGGCAGACCAGAGCAACTTTGTATACATTATCTATAGTATCTAAAAAAATATTACCCCTTAATGCACTTCTACTGTATCGACAGATTTTTGTCAAGAAGTTTCTGGAATTACAGCAAATAATACAATAAACCAGCTGCATTATTATTACCTCTTTGCAAAGCAACATAAACAATAAAGGGCTATGGATGGTGTAAAACCTTACATAGCCCTGGTTTACGGCTTCACAGCAATATCTTCTTTTACCGCCACCGCCAAAACCATTTTAAACATCATTATCTTTTTCCATAATGCCGGTAATCTATTAACAAAATACCTTTTTTCTGTCAAGCAATATTGTATTAATTAAAACACAAATAAATTTATATCGTTGAGTGCGGTAAATATCAGTTAATCATATCTTCGGCTAACCTGTATGCCTCGATTAAGCCTGATGGGTCCGCAACGCTTTTGCCGGCAATATCATAGCCTGTCCCATGTCCGGGCGAGGTGCGAATAAAGGGCAATCCCAGCGTAATATTCACTGTCTTTTCGAAACCGGTTGTTTTTACCGGGATAAGCCCCTGGTCGTGGTACATGGCAATATAGGCATCACAATTTACTTTATGAAATAATGTATCCGCAGGAAACGGGCCATCTACATCTATGCTTAAAGCCCTTGCCATAGAAATTGCTTCATGGATCACAATCTCTTCGTCACCCATAATGCCGTGCTCGCCAGCATGGGGGTTGAGGCCGCATACTTTAATGCGTGGTTTTTTTATGTTGAAATACGCCTTCAGGGAACGGGAAGTAATGGATATACACTTAAATATTTTGTCAACGCTGAGAGAACCGGGGACATCCCTGAGAGGAATATGAATTGTCGCAAGGGATACACGCATTTTCCTGTTGGCCATCATCATAACATAATCCTTAACTCCTGCAAAATGAGCAAGGAGTTCCGTATGCCCTATAAAAGGAATACCTGCGGAACGGATAGACATTTTATTAATCGGACACGTAACAATTGCCGATACATCCCCCGAAAAAATGTGCTTTAATGCCTCTATGATATATTGATAAGATGCATGGCCATATGTCGCATCAATAATGCCGAACCGGACATTGTCTATCAGGCCAAGGTCAATAAGTTCAATATCTCCGGACACACCTTGCTTAAACTTTTTAAATTTTAAAACTCTGTTGCCAAAAAAATGCTCTGACAGATAGTCAATATGTTTTTTATCGCCTATCAGGACAGGAATACTGTTTTTGCAGATACTAAGGAGAGATTTCAAAGCAACTTCCCCGCCTATTCCTGCGGGGTCGCCCATGGTTATTGCGATTCTTTTCAGATTTTAACCTCAATATAAGAAGATTTTCGTAGTTTATTGATATAATCTTTGTATCTTTTGTCACTTTCTTCCTGGATCATCCTTTCATGAATTTTATCTTTTACTGCCTCAAAGGCGATGGTGTCGCCCTTTTTTGTTTCGATAAGCTTCAGGATAAGAAACCCGTAGGGAGTTCTTACAACATTGGTATATGACCCAGGCGTGAGAGTCCTTACGGCTACCCTCAATTCAGGTATAAGGTCTTCGCTTTTAACAAATCCTATATCACCACCTTCAGGGCTGGAAGGATCATCAGAAAATTCTTTGGCAATCAACTCAAAGGGCTTTCCTTCATTCAACTGGTTGTATGCAGTCATTGCCTTATCTTGCGGATTACTTTGATTATTGGAAATAAATATCTGTCTCAACCGGTATGTTTCTTCTTTGTAATCAGCTATATGTTTGTTGTAAAACTCTATCAAATCATTGTCTGTAACAAGAACCTCCGGAGAAATAACCTGCGAAAGCACTTTGGTCCTAAGCGTGCTTGATCTTATGCCTTCAACAAAATCTTTAAAGTTGACATTGTCTTTTTTAAGCTGTTCTTTTAATTCATCTTCGGTAATTAGATACTGTTTTTTAATATTATTTATTATGGAATCAATTTCTTTATTAGACACATCAATTTTCAATTTTTTTGCCTGCTGTTTCATCAGCAGGTTCTCTATCAGTGTGTCTATCTTTTCAAGCATCTTGATGTTCCTGAAATATTCATTTACAGATACAAATTTACCGTGTTTCTCAACATGAACATATTTTTCCAACTCCATCAGGGTTATTATATCATCGTTAACGATGGCAATAACCCTGTCGACTACTTCGCAGTTAGAAATACACGGAAAGATAATTGTCAGAACAACAAGGATTGTTACAATAAAACGATTCATTTTTTAGCTGGTGCAATTTCTTTGGTTTGTTGTTTTTCAACTTTTTCCTGAGTCTCAGGTTTGGCTCCAGCTTCCGTTTTGGCCTCAGGTTTGGCTCCAGCTTCCGGTTTGGCCTCAGGTTTGGCTCCAGCTTCCGGTTTGGCGGCTGAATCTGATTTTTCCTCTTTTAGAAGCTCTTCTTTTATTGTAATTTTAGATTCTTTTTTCAAACCATTTATGTATTTTTCCAAAAGCTCCGCCTGTTTTTCCTGGGCCATTTTCTGCTTTATGAAATCTTTTACTTCTTCAAATGAAACATAAGCCGGCGGTTTTATACCTTCCAGTTTTATGATATGGAAGCCAAATTTAGTTTTGACAATCCCGCTCACCTGGCCAACCTTTGCAAGCTTCATAGCTGCTGTTTCATATTCAGGCACAAGTGTTCCTTTCGGATGATACCCCAATTCTCCCCCGTTTGCCCCGGCCTGAGGATCAATTGAATATTTCTTTGCAAGCTCTATAAAATCTTCACCTTTTTGAAGTTTTGCCTGTATCTGATTTGCCTCTCCTTCCGTTTTAACAAGAATGTGGCGGGTATTTATTTCCCTATCCCTTTTAAAGTTTTCTTTGTTGGTATCGTAATATTTTTTCAGATCCGCATCTGTTATACTTGTATCGGAATTTAATCTCTTTTTTAATACAGATTCTATAAGAAGCTGATCTTTTATATCGATCAGTCTGTCTTGAAACTCTTTTTCGCTGTCAATCTTTTCTTTCTTTGCCTCCCTGAGAAGGAGTTTTTTGACGATTAATCTATCAAGATAATTTTTTTTGCCGGTCTGGGTGGCAACAAGCATTTTCATATTTGTTGGAATTTTATCAAGTTCCTTATTGAATTCCTCGAGGGTTATGCTGTCATTATCGATAGTTACAAGGGTTGTGCCATTTTCCTTTTTTGAACAGGAAAAAATAAAAAAGAGCAAACAAATACAAATGAAAATTTTTTTCATCAAATCACCTCATTAGGTTTAGACTCTCAGTGATCAGTTTTCAGCATACGGTGCCTAATCAGATAACTGAAAAGTTTACACGAATCAAATGCATGCTGATTGCTGATAACCGGATATTGATTCTCTTATATCATATTGAAATTATTTCCTTCAAGACATTTCTTGCTGAACTTATAATATCTTCTGTTTTTTTGTCGGTTGGCATTATGATCTTCCCGTCAGGCAAAAGCTTTAATCCGTACCGGCCTTCTTGTATAAGTCTCAGCATTTTTTTCATATTAAAGGGTGTATCATTAGTGGTTTGAATAATAATACGTTTTGCCGAATATTCCAGCTTTCTGATTTTCAGGCCTGTAAGGAAAATTTTAAGTGATATGATTTTAAGAAGATTATTTAACGGTTCCGGTGTCTCACCATATCTGTCTTTGAGCTCTTCTCCCATTTCATTGAGCTCCGATGTTTCCTTTATTTTTGAAAGTCTCTTGTATACAAGAAGCTTCTGTGCAGGATCTTCGATGTAAGCATCTGGGATGAATGCATCTATAGGAATATTTATTTCAGTTATGACCTCTTCTTCTTTAATTTCTGTTTGATTTTTCAATTCATTTACCGCATTTTCAAGCATGTTGCAGTAAAGCTCGAACCCGATAAGGTTTATATTGCCCGATTGTTCCTTGCCAAGAAGATTCCCTGCACCTCTTATTTCAAGATCGTAATTAGCAATATGGAAACCTGAGCCGAGATCGGCAAGTTCTTCTATAATCTTTAATCTTAAGGTTGCGTCTTTATTAAGGGCTTCATCTCTCGGGACAAGCAAATAAGCATAGGCTTGCTTTGTGCTCCTGCCGACCCTGCCCCTTAGCTGGTACAAATCGGCGAGGCCCATCCTGTGTGCGTTATTGATAAATATAGTATTGACATTCGAAATATCAAGGCCTGATTCGATAATGTTGGTAGAAAGCAAGATGTCATATTTTTTGTCTATAAAATCGAGCATAATTTTTTCAAGTTGTTTTCCATCCATCCTTCCATGGGCAACAGCTATCCTTGCATCAGGCAAGAGTCTCTCCAGGTGTTCATATATTATGCCGATATTGTAAATATAGTTGTGCACGAAAAAGACCTGTCCACCTCTGTTCAGTTCATTCGCGATACCTTTTTTTATTGTTTCATCTTTGGATTTAACAACAAAAGTTTTTACAGCAAGCCTATCAAGGGGGGGTGTATTTATAACACTCAAATCCCGTATGCCCATTGTTGCCATATACAACGTTCTCGGGATAGGGGTTGCACTGAGAGTAAGGACGTCAATGTTTTTCTTGATCTGCTTCAATGCCTCTTTGTGTTTGACTCCAAACCTGTGCTCCTCGTCAATAATAAGCAGTCCCAGATCTTTAAATGCCAGGTCTTTCTGGAGCAGCCTGTGTGTGCCGATAACAAGGTCAATTGAGCCTTTTTTTACTGCTTCAACTATCCGCTTCTGTTCTTCCTTTGTCCTGAACCTGCTTAACATTTCAATGTTTACGGGATAATCCCTGTATCGGTCAATAAAAGTTTTGTAATGCTGTTGTGCAAGTATCGTTGTTGGAACAAGGAGCACAACCTGTTTACTGTCCATAACCGCCTTAAAGGACGCCCGTATAGCAATCTCTGTTTTTCCAAAACCCACATCTCCGCAGACAAGCCTATCCATGGGCTTTGTGCTCTTCAAATCATCAAGCACCTTTTCGATTGCTTCGGATTGGCCGTCTGTTTCTTCGTACTCGAATCGTGACTCCATTTCTCTGAATGCTTCATCTTCAGGCGGATATGCATAGCCTTCAGCCATTTCCCTCTCCGCGTATATCCCGATAAGCTCTTTTGCAATATCCTCAATATGTTTTTTTACCCTGCTTTTTGTATTTTTCCAGTATTGGGAACCGAGTTTGTCTATTTTCGGCTTATGTTTTTCGCCACCCATAAACTTTTGAACAAGTCGCAGGTCGTCGATCGGAACATATAGTTTGTCTCCATCCTGGTATTCGATGAGAAGAAAATCCTTGGCAGATCCGTCTATCATCAATTTTACAATACCTTTATATACCCCGATCCCATGGTCAATGTGTACTACCCATTCCCCCACATTCAGGTCTTTGAATGAATTGAGCAAATCATCAAGACCGTCCCATCTTTTTTTTACTATCCTTTTCTTGGGTCCTACTATATCTTCTTCAGTAAGCACAATAATGCTGTCTGTCCTGAAACCACGCCTTAACGGCCCGATGACAACAGCCCATTCTCTTTCTTTGCCGGAAACAGCTATTTCGTGAATTATCGGCAGCAATATATCGTAGTTTTTGAGGATTTCCTGCATTCTTTCTCCCTGATGCAGGCTATTTGCAAATACATAGATAAATCTGTATTCCTTCCAATCACTTTTGATTTTATCGGAGAAGGTTTTGAATATTCCTGTTTTTTTCGTCTCGAAAAGGTGTTTCAAATCCTCATTTGAAACTGCTTCTATAATTTCCCCCTCCTCATTACCCTGAACGCCAGATATATCTATGTTGAGGCTTGAATGGAAAATAGCCTTATGCTTTTCGATATTCCAGGCTGTCCTGGCATCGTCCAGTACTATCCGCAGGATTGAATCAAGCCCGTTATGGACAAAAATCATCTCCTCTTTAAGATAGTTCAGAAGGGTAATCTTCTCATCCTTCAAAATTTTTGCCGGTGTGATGCTGATTTTTTCTATCTCATCGTGAGACCTCTGTGTTGCAGGGTTGAAAATACGCAGAGAAAATATCTGGTCGCCGAGGAATTCAATTCTGACAGGCTTATCGCTTGATGGAGGGAAGATGTCAATAATGCTTCCCCTTTTTGCGTACTCGCCTTCTTCCCGTACCAGCGAAGTAATTTCGTAACCATTTTCGTCAAGATATGAAACAAGTTCTTCCTGGAAAACCGTATCGCCGAAATTCAGATCTTTTGTATGTGCAAGTATGGAACCCTGCGCTGTCAAAGGTCGTGTAATGGCACTATAGGGGAATATACCGGTAAATGTATCATCAGCAGCCAGATGATATAAAAAACTGATCCTTTTTGTTTCATCTTCTTTCTCAAAAACCCTGTCAGTATAGACAGGAAAAAGATGGACTTCTTTTTTGGTAAAAAATTCCATCTCTTCCTTTATTAAAAGCGCCTCATCCTCAGTATCGTAAAACAGTAAGGTCTTTCTGCAGGTGTTCGAGAGGAGAAAAGAGACAAAAGAACCTATTTTGCCGGTTATATAGATAAAACCATTTCTATCAAGATGATACATGGTAAATGTTATAAGTTATATGTTGCGGGTTAATCAAATAAAATTCTGGATATGTTTTGCCGGATTATTGCGGATCAGGCAGAATTATCATATTCTTCCTGTATTCTCTCAAAACGAGTTTTGAAAAACCCTTTTCCTGTTTGCTCTTTTCCGACATAATTTCCTTCAGCCTTGTCGGTCCCATATTGTACGCATGAAGTGCCATATTGATATTTTCGAAATCTTCCATAAGCTCTGAGAAGAAATGGATACCTATTTTTATGTTTTTGTCCGGCTCATCAAGGGTCTTTGCCCCATGCCACGCGATTCCCATATCACGGGCAATAAACTTTGCATGTGATGGTTTAACCTGAAGGAGTCCTCTTGCCCCTTTGGAAGACACGGCTTTGTGTTTGAAATTGCTCTCAATCTTCATGATGGCAAGAATAAGTCTGTAATCTAAGTTGTTTTGACCGGATTCTTTGTATATCATAGTCGCCACGTCTTTTAATTCATCATCGCTAACAGTGGCATCTTCTTTCTCCATATATTCGGTTATTTTTTTTACGATCCTTTCCTGACCGGCAGACTTACTCCATGAGAACATGGAATCAGGATTAAACCTACCGTACACAAGTATAAACATCATTACAACAAGGCTGATCGATAATAGTTTAATTTTATGGTTAAATTTCATAAAGGACACTTTACAACAATCTGATATACTTTGTCAAATCGACTTGCAGTCCTGAAGAACTCTCAACGGGAAAGCGGGTGCTGTCTTAAATGGTTTTGTCTATTTTTTGCTATTCGGTGATACGTAACTGTATCTGTTCTATAAAAGTAATACCCCTGGCAGGGTCTGCAAGGTTTGTAACACCTATGAGATAACGCCCGGATTGCCGAATGACAAAACCTTTATATAGCGGATCCAGAGCAAGGAGATTTATATCCTTTGTATTTTTTCTAAATTGCGGCTCAACACCCGCCCTTTTCAGGTAATCGATATACCGGGCAATTGCATCCAGTGCGTCCTTTTCGGATTCATTAAAAACAACAAATATCCTCGCCGATTCGCCGTCAATGTTTGCCCTTGCCGTCAGTCCTTTCTTAAAGAATGCATACCCGAGGACACTCTGTGAAATGTACATTTCTGTTTGGGGAATAAGAGCTGGAATATTCAGGAAATCAAGTTCCTTTGGACGTAAAAGCTCTCCTGTAATATTTTTTAAAATTTCCCTTGCACAATCTGTGTATACATTCCTTTCCGGGGTCATAGAACCTGAAGCAGCTAATTGAACAAAAAAACGGCCTTTATAGAACATCAATTGAGAATCGTTTATAAAACTCCCGTTCCCCATCTTTGCCTCTGCTGCATCAGGATCGCGGTAACGTGAAAATATTCCAAAGGCGTCGAGCGGCGAGCCCATCTTGTAAACATCCACGGCAAGCGCCTTATTTGGATTATCTTTATTCACATAGGTGGCTGCCGTGAGAATTTCAAAACCGTATGGTAGATAAAGTTCGGCTTCACCGTTAATGTGTTTATAAAGGTCATCCGGGTTGAATGTCTTTACTTTGCCTTCAACAACCCAGCCTTCTGAAAAACCTGTTATTGGTAATACATTTTCCGGCAATATATCGACAGGCAAGGCATGTGTGTCCACAGCAAAGAATGCGAGTAAAACCAAAAACCATAAGATCATATTATGTCTCTTCATTTTTTACGCAAATAACGTTTTAGCTTTCTGTATTTTAGCGGCAATATTCAGACCGTTTACGCAACGCGCTACGCACTCTGTGCAATTGGAACACGCATAGACTGATTTATGAGGGGGTATTTCATCATAAGTTGCTCTGGCCAGTTCCATGTCCTCATACCCTTCAGCGTACATGATGGAGCGGTTAATGGTGCTTATGGCAATGTTCTGCGGGCATGTAGGCTCACATTGAGCGCATAGATGGCAGTAGTACGGGGTGATGGCTTCGGCATAACGTTCGAGGATGCGTTCATCCCTGCGGGTCATCTTCATCCCCATAACCGCCGTTGCCTCCTGAAGCATGGTCATATCTTTCATGCCTGGAATGGCACATGCCACGTTGGTATCCTGAAGAACCCACTTAAGCGCTGCCTGATGGGGGCTAATTGGACCGAGTGCATCTGTTTTATATCCTCCAGCCTGAGTTTTCATAGCAACAATACCAATGCCGCTCTTTGCAGCAAGAGCAATGGCATTCTTTACCGACATTTCGCTCTTGAAATTGTACGATACCAGTGCCGTATCAAAAAACTTGTCAGGGTCATCTGCAATGGCCTTCAAAACATCGGCTTGATTCGTGTGGGTCGTGACGCCGAAAAAACGGACTTTGCCCTGTTTACGAAGTTCCATAAGCACTTCCCGTATTTCAGGCATAAATGCACGGTCGCCGCTCGTAAGGCTGTGGAGTTGTATTACATCGATATAATCTGTCCGGAGCTTGGAGAGGCTCGTCTCCACATCATTAAGAATATCCTTTTTTGTTGTTGATGACGGAAGACTTTTTGTAGCAACATAGACCTTGTCCCTGCGACCCTTGAGCGCTTTTCCAACGATCTCTTCATTTCTGCCGTTCATATACCTACGGGCAGTATCAACATAGTTTACGCCAAGGTCAAAGGCAGCTTCCATTGGTTCATGGTCCGGGGTAAGCATAGCGCCAAAGCTCACAATCGTCACTTTGAGGCCTGTCCTCCCCAATGTACGGTAAACCGGCATTATGTCGTGTTTTGAGGCAGTAACGCCTTCCACAATTTTGCTTAATCCACCCAAGCCTGCCGTTGCAGCAGCTCCTACAACTCCAATTTTCAGAAAATCCCTTCGATTCATGGAATTATGATCTTTTGCGTCGCTCATAAAAATCCCTCCTCTTCATCGTTGCTTTTAAAACCTGCGCCGGCTTAAGCCGGTGAACAGGATTCCATCATACCCCTGAAGAATGCCCGGACATTTTTACCGAGATCGGTGATGTAATAACCTCCTTCGAGTATGGCAAAAAAACGGGGGTTGGCTTTCACGAACATTTTGCCGGAACTAAAAAAATCTTCCGTAAGAAGTATGGAGCCCCAATCGTGTACATAAGTATCAAAACCTGCGGAACAGCCTACAATATCGAAATTCCCGGCATCTTTCAGAGCTTCTTCGAGATCGGCAAGGAAATCTTCCCTCCTGTTGGAATCAATATTTCTGAAGGTAATGCGGCTGTCCTCTCTTACGATATCTTCAGTGCCGTTTCCGTAATGAAGATCAATATCGACAATAAGGGCTTTTTTAATACATCCCTGAGAAAGGAGCTTTTTGATTGCTATTGCCATGTTGTTAAAGAAACAGAATCCGCCGTTGAAGTTAGATCCTGCGTGGTGACCAGGCGGCCTGATGAGGGCAAATGCCGGTTTTTCGAGACCTATTTCAGCGGCACGAAACGCTCCTCCAACAGCTTTTATGGCAACATCGTATACTTTGCTGTTTTTTTGCACCAGTTTTATTATGGAATCACTGTGACAAAGGAGAAGATCATTGACACTGCATGGTTCAGGTTCAATAATTTGGGCGATATCGCTGATCTGGGGGATAACCACACCAACTCTGTCGGGGTTTTCGCAATCTACCGTCGGATAGTCTATAAGGAAATCATCGCTATATAATGTCGGTATCATAAACTCTACCTAAATATAGCATTTCTTCAGGTTTTTTTAAATCCAGCGTCTGACATTATTTTTATATTGAATATATTCATCTCCGAAACATTTTGTAAGATAACGTTCCTCGCGTGCTACTATGCCGAAATTAAAAATAAAAAACATAATAATAAAAAAAATGAAATACCATAAGGAATTTGTGGTGACAGCAATTCCGCACATAAGCAGTAAGAGAGACAGATACAGAGGGTTTCTTGTAAAGCCGAAAGGTCCTTTTGATAGGAACTTTGTTGTGGGATTATTGTAATTGATGGATGTTTTGTTTTTTATCATAACTATTGCAGCAGCAAAAGCAATGATGCCGGATATTATAAGTATCGGCGTCCCGACAAGCAGGCGTACAATCCATGCAGAAAATATGAAATCAAAAGGCATTATCCGGTTTGCCGCATAACCGAGTATTAAAAATACGAAAAAGATAACCGGCGGCGGAACAGTTCCTTTAAAATATTGTTTTTGATCTTCCATTTATACTTTCTCCTTTCAAAAACCAATTAACTTAAATTTGTTTCCAAAAAACTCTTCCAAATTTAATCCCTGCCTGCATTCCAACGGGTAACCAGCAAAAAACACTTTAAACAAGGTACTTACTTAAATTGCTCATCGGAATTTACACAGCTCACACGGTGAGCCGGGTACCCGCTTGCGGGTGCGGGAGGCTCCCATTTACCACCCGACGGACGAAGGACGTTCAGTCGCTATACTCCTTCGGACGCAGGACGTAAATGCATTTACTTGCGTCCCAGCACAAGCGGACGTCCAAGCGAACATAAGTGAGCGGACATCCTTCGTGTATACAGAAAAGAGAGGGGGCGACCGGGTACCCGCTTGTGGGTGTCCCGGTAAATGTGCAAATCGTCCGAGAGCTAAATAGCTCACAAGGTGAGTGAGAGGGGGTGGCTCCGACAGCTTGGCTGGTGGAGGGGGCGACGTAAGCCCAGGTAAATGAGCAAATCGTCCAAGTGCTAAATAGCTCACACGGTGAGCGAGAAGGGGAGGCTCCGACAGCTTGGCTGGCGGAGGGGGCGACGTAAGCCCAGGTAATAGTAATCCGCAGCCCTTAACAATAAAGTAACCCCCGAAGCATATCAAAAATATACTGCATACCAGCAGGATGGTCTTGATTACTTTTATGCTGAAGAACCTGCCTCCAAACTGGATACCATAGGAGATAAAGCTGTACCAAACAAGATCGGAAAGTATGTGGCCGACAAAAAAAGCGAGAACGCCTTTGATGCCAAGGCCTCTTGCAAACATCACATAACCCATGCCGATTGTAATCCACCATATAAACCAGTATGGATTTGAAAGACTCACAACAATACCTGAAATAACAGGATGCAGCCCCTTTTGTGAAGATGATGATGTTGCCGATAATTGATAATTCTTGAGTTCTTTAATAGTGCTGTAACCCATATATATAAGGATAATGCCGCCTGCAAAGGCTATGATGGAAAAAATAATCTTATTATTGAGAATACTCCCCAGGCCGAATATAATTAAAATAAGCAAAAAAAATTCAAGAATACCATGGCCAAGTACAACCATGGGGCCAACTATGCCGCCGCGTTTTGCAGATTCACCTATGGTTATTGTTAAAAGAGGGCCGGGCGCCATTGCGCCGGTCAGTCCAAGTATAAATCCAATTAAAAAAAGGCTGAATATGTTCATAGCCCATCCGTGATTCTCTGTTTACATATCATGGCAAAGATGATGAATCGTTAGCTCCTTTTTTATTATTTTTTAAATACTTTATTATACACAAAGCTGTAAGAAACAGGAATGCCATCAGGACAAAGTAATCTCCGTATCTCACATAAAATGTCTGTCCGTTGCGTAAAGAAAATTTACCTCTTATAGCATCTTCAGTAAATATGTCCGTCTTTTGTTTTATATGTCCTCTCGGATCTATAATTGCGCTTATTCCTGTATTGGCAGCTCTCAGAACATACCTGTCCGTCTCAATGGCTCTGAATACATAAAAAACAAGGTGCTGGTAAGGGGCCGATGTTTTCCCGAACCATGCATCATTAGTTATATTTATAAGTACCTGCCCCCCCCTTCTTACCGTATCATTGGTTATATAAGGGAATGTGCCCTCATAACATATAAGTACACCTATTTTTCCAACCGCAGTTTCAATCGGTTTATGGGCTTCTCCCGAAACAAAATCACCACCGGCTGCAGTAAACTTCGCAAGAAAAGGCAAATATTTCAAAAGAGGGGTATATTCACCGTAAGGTACAAGATGTACCTTATTGTAACTTCCGGTCAATCCACCGGTTTTGTCGTAAACATATGCAGAATTACAGTATTTCCCCATACTGTTCCTTGAGACTGTTCCAAATAGAATGTTGGTCTTCAGGGTAGCAGACAGTTCCCCGATAATCCTCTTTACATATATTTCGTCGTTAAAAACGAAAGGCATTGCAGTTTCAGGCCAGATAACAAGGTCGACATCCTTTCCTGCTTCAAGTGTTTTCAGGCAATACGTTCTGATAATCTTTGCTTTAAAGGCTTCGTCCCATTTAACATTCTGTAATATGTTGCCCTGTATGATGGCAGCCTTCATATCCCCTTCATCGTTAAATTTTATCCTTCCATAGCCATAGACCAGCGTTCCTGTATATAGTACTGATATCAAAAGCATATATATAAAAAAAGCATGACCTTTTATCTGTTCAGCTTTTTCTTGCTTCCCGACAAAAATTTGATAAAAAATACAATTAACAGCTACTATCAGAAACGATATAAAATACGGTCCCGTAACAGACACAACCTGTATAAAAGGAAGAAATTTATGCTGGGAATATGCCAACAAATACCAGGGGAAACCGCTAAATACAATACCCCTTAAGTATTCCAGGATCACCCAGATAACAGGTGCGGACACAAAAAGAGGGATTGACAATCTACTTTCAAGGTAGGGCAATGAAACGGCAAAAATTGCATTGTAAAAAGACAGATACAGAGCGAAAAGGAGCAGTATTAAAAAGCTTGTGTATATATCTATCCCGCCATAACTGTTCATTGCAATAACGACCCAGTAAATAAGTCCGAGATAGGAAACGATGCCTGTGATAAAACCTGAAATGAAGTTCTGACGGAAATTGTCTTTTTTCAATGAACAGAGCAACGGTATAAGAGAAATATATGCGATGGAGGAAAGGGAGATGGGAGGATGACAGAGTATTATAAGAATACCGGAAAATATCGGCAGGAACCGATAAGTTTGCAATGTTGAATTTTGAATGTTGAATGTTGAATTTATTTTAAACACCGCATCCTGTTTTTTTAAATCATCAGGCATAATCTATTATTCAAGGCTGGTACTGGAAAACAAGCTCTTTATACAGCTTGTGTGACCGGATATAATCCATTAGTTTATTTTCTCTGTATCTCATCTTTCGGGCTTCATTCTTCCCGTTTTCATGATCAAACCCTAAAACATGAAGAAGACCATGTACTATGAGGGCAAAAACCCTTTCATAAAAATGGCAGTTTATATCTTCAGCTTCTTCTCTCGCCCTTTCCAGTGATATGGCAATATCCCCCATAATTGCTCCTTGGGTATTAAAGCAAATCTGTTCAAAATTCCTTGTCGATATATTGAGGCTTGCATTGGGGTGATTCATTCCACAGGAGAGATCGTCTATATACGAAAAAGATATAACATTTGTAGGTTTATCTTTATTGAAGTAATTTTTGTTAAGCTTTTTAATAGCAGTATTGTTAATAAAAAGGATGCTTAAGGATTTATCCTGCAGCTTTAAAGATATCAACAGGTCTTCCATGATCTTTTTTATGCGCCTTTTGTCCGTTTTCAGAGACCTTTGTGAGTCTTTTATGAGTATCATCATGTTCTGCCTTTTCCGGATATTCGATCCTGTGATGGAATATACCCAAAAGTATTGTTATAAAGCTTTTTTGTATTGCATGTAAATCTTTTAATGTCAGCTCGCAATCGTCAAGCTGACCGTCAAGAAAGATATTCTCTATCACATTCTGGACATGGTTTTCTATCCTTTTTGGTGTCGGATCGGCCAGCATTCGGGAAGATGCTTCCACTGAATCTGCCAGCATTACAATACCGGCCTCTTTTGTCTGCGGTTTTGGACCCGCATATCTGAAATCCTGTTTTTCAATTATATGCAGTTCCGGATCCTCCATTTCTTTTGCCCTGTTATAGAAATAGCTTACAAGGCTTGTTCCGTGATGTTCCTTTATTATGTCTTTTATTTTTTTTCCAAGTCTGTATTTTTCAGCAAGCTCCACGCCTTCCTTCACATGGGAAAGGATAATAAGAGCGCTCATATTCGGAGACAATGTTTTATGGGCATCTTCGAAGCCTTTCTGATTTTCGATAAAATAATGGGACATTTTCAACTTTCCGATATCATGGTAATAGGAAGAAACCCTTGTAAGCAGGGGATGAGCTTCAATGCTTTCCGCTGCTGCCTTTGATAAATTACCAACAATTATGCTGTGATGATATGTTCCAGGAGCATTGACCATCATATCTTCAAGAAGGGGGTGTTCAAGGTTTGCAAGCTCTAATAATTTTACGTCTGTAGTATAATCGAATATATGCTCTATCACTGGAAGAAGACCCAGAGCAATGAAGCTGCTTCCGATGCCGCTGAGAAGTATAAATGCAATTCTCGCAGGGAGATTGGAGAGGGCATGGCCGGTAATAAGATTGAAAAGGAGCATGATAAAACTCATAATAAATGCAGTATAAAGACCTGCCTTGAGTATTGTGTTTCTGTTCTCACACTTGCCTGAAAAATATGATGCAAGGACGTTTCCAATGAATGTGTAAAGGAAAATAGGCATACTGTTTTCAAAGGCAAAACCCATAATAATTGCAAAAAAGATGGAGAATACAATTGCTGCTTCTGAGAACAGGGCAACACGCATTATTATTCCGAACAGGAATATGGGCACAATATAAAAAATATCAGGGGCATATTTCTGGGTAAAATACTCGAAAACAAAAAAAGGTAATTTTACCATTGCTGTTGTAAAAATTAGCAGGACTGCGCCAAAAATGAGGTCCTTTTCTGAAAGTGCGAATTTTTTGATATTTCTGTCTGCATATTCGTATATTATTACCATGAAAAGGAAAAGCAATAGAGAGAGATAAAAAATTTTTGCAAGGTTTGAAGGCTTTTCTTTTTCAAGGTTTTTAAAGGCATAGAGTTTATTCAGATGATCTTCCCCTACCCTTTCACCTTCTCTTATAATTATCTCCCCTTTTTTAATAGTAATATCCAATTTTGGTATATAAGTATCAACCGGGGATTTGATATTTTCTCTTGCTATATCGCCGTACTGGTATTCGGTTATGCCATATTGGCTTTTTATGCTGATAATCAACGATAAAACTATTGAAAGGACAAGAAAAATAGCAAACTTACCGTATTTTAAATAAGTAGAAGGTTTACCCTTTCCGTTCTGCATTGTCTATGCCCTCTGCCGTTATTTTCTTCTTTTCGTAAGCCCTTATAATCTTCTGGACCAGGGGGTGCCTTACCACATCTTTTTCAGTGAAATATACGAATTGTATTCCTTTAACCCCCTTAAGAATGCTTTGAATTTCCACAAGGCCGCTTGTTTTTTTATCGGGCAGGTCAATCTGGGTAATATCACCGGTAATAACCGTCTTAGAAGAAAAACCCAGTCTGGTGAGAAACATTTTCATTTGCTCCGATCCGGTATTCTGCGCTTCGTCAAGAATGACAAAGGCATCGTTTAATGTCCTCCCGCGCATAAATGCAAGGGGTGCTATTTCTATAACACCCTTTTCTACAAGCCTGGTTGCCCTTTCCATATCCACCATGTCATAGAGCGCATCATAAAGCGGCCTTAGATAAGGATTTATCTTTTCATACATGGTCCCTGGAAGATAACCGAGTTTTTCTCCTGCTTCAATGGCTGGTCTGGTAAGGATTATCCTCGACACTTCCTTTTTAAAAAAGGAAGAGAGCGCCATTGCCATGGCAAGATATGTTTTTCCTGTACCGGCCGGACCTATGCCTATGACCATGTCAAGTTTTTTTATGGCGTCAACATATGTCTTCTGGTTTTTTGTCTTAGGAGCAATAGTTTTTTTGGATGGAAATATATAAATCTGGTCTTTGTAGAGCTCATCGATGCCGCTATACCTATTAGCAATATATCCCGCTGCCTGGTCTATGTCTGAAGGCTTTACGGCATGACCTCTCTTTGCTATGCCATGGAGTTCTGTTATAACTTTGTTAACGTTTTCGAGGTCGCTTTTATTCCCGATGATAGTAAGATGGTTTCCTCTGACGCTGACTTTAATGTTAAAACACTTTTTCAGGTGCTTTATGTTTTCATCTCTTGTGCCAAACAAATTACGGGCTATATTTATATTTTCAAATGACAGTCTTAAATACTCTTCTTCAGTGTTTTCTTCCAAAAAAGTCTTGTTTACCTCCTGACATTGGAATTACAAACATTAATTATAACATATAAATATTTTTTTCAATATATGCAAGTTTTTAGAAGAGTTGATACAGCAATCGAACCCCTGAATACCCGTTGATTTAGCAAATATTTCAATTGCCTTCATGAAAGAACATATCCAGCGCGCAGTAGTAATAACCCCCATGAATTCCCATGGGTTGGGCAATCATGGAAAAACATTTCAGAGCCTTCTCCGCATAGTTAAGATATTCTTCGTTTCCCGGCATTTTAGAAAGTTCAATGAGATTTATAATGCCCACAGAATTGGCTGAAGGATGCGGGGAATCTTCCAGTACTTTGAGCCTTGTGCCGATCACATCTTCTTCGGTGTCAAAAAAACCCCCTGTTTCGTCATCCCAGAATTTGGCGATGCATACCTTCATGAACTCATCTGCCTGATTGAGATATACGATGTTTCCGGTGGCCTTATGCGCTCCTATGAATGCATCAATAAGATTGACATAATCGTCAAGGAGAGCATGGATGCCCTCAGCATGGAAAAGTCCTTTGTCAGTAAAATTAACAGCCAGAATCTTTTCAAGGCTTTTTAATGCAAACTCCTTTATTTCTTCGTCTTTAAAGGCTTTGTATGCTTCAAAAAAAGCTGAAATAAGCATACCATTGAGCGACGTATATAAAGCTTTGTCCACAAAAGGCTTCTCCCTCCTTTCGCGCTCCAAAAGCAGTTTTGTTTTTCCTATCTCAATAATTTTACTTACCTTTTCAATATCTATACCGTCTTTCCGGGCAATTCCCTCCATTTCTTCTGTAATATAAAGCACCCTTTTTAAAACATCATGGCGCATGGCACCCTTTTCGTGAAGCAGATAAGGGGACAGAATCCTGTATTCATCGTCATTCAGGATTCTCCTGAAATCGTCATCTTTCCATAGAAAATACCCGCCTTCATCATCAGGCGTAATATCCGCATCCTGACTCGAAAAAAACCCTCCGTCCGGGCTTGAAAGCTCGTTTAATAAAAAACCAACTATGCCTTCCGAAACCTCCTTAAAGGATTCATCGCCGAAAAGGTTATATGCGTGGACATAATTCCGTAAAAGCCAGGCATTATCATCGGCCATTTTCTCGAAATGTGGGATAATCCATTCCTCATCCGTCGAATACCGGTGAAAGCCGCCGGCAAGCTGGTCATAAATACCACCCCTTGCCATAGATATAAGGGTCTTCTTAATCGTATTTTCAAGATCACTGTTTTTATCGGTTGAATACCTCCTGATGAGAAATTCCATTGCCCCGGGCATTGAGAATTTAGGTGCCTTTCCGAATCCTCCATGAATTGGATCAAAATCTGAAAGGATGCTTTTTTTCGCCTCGTCAAGCATCGATAAATCCAGATTACCCGGTTCAAGCTTCTCCTGTTTCATATGACGGAGAATTTCCTGGCTGTTCTCATTCACCGATTCTTTTTTCTGCTGATACATAGTTCCGATTGCCTTCAGGAGGGATTTAAAACCGGGCCTTCCAAATCCCTCAACAGGCGGAAAATATGTACCGCCGAAAAAAGGTTTCTTTTCAGGAGTCAGGAATATACTCAGCGGCCAGCCGCCGCTTAAGCCCATTACTGCAAGAGCCCTTTGATACCTCCTGTCAATGTCCGGTCTTTCGTCCCGATCAATCTTGACAGCAATAAAATATTCATTCAGCAGAGCTGCCACCTCTTCGTCTTCAAAGCTCTCCTTTGCCATAACATGGCACCAATGACACCAGATAGCACCTGAACTCAGGAATACAGGCTTGTCTTCCTTTTTCGCGCGTTCAAATGCCTCCTCAGACCAGGGATACCAATCTATTTTATGTTGTGCTGCATGTTGCAGGTAAGCAGATTTTTCCTTTTCCAGTCTACTCATAATTTCCTCTCTTTTTTAATTTCTTATTGAGCATCTTTAGCTCTTTTCTCCTGGTCGGGCAGCGGCATGTCGGGGATATTGATCTGCGGCGGTCTGCTTCGCCTTGCGATCCTCCGACGTGCGTTCAGTACGTCTGCGGCCTGCAAAGCTTCCAGCCCATCCACATCTGCAAAGTCACTGACATATTGCAGCCCATCCACATCTGCAAAATCCCCGACATGCCGCTGCCCACTCAATCCGGATTCACATATACGCTTATGTGAATCCGGAAAATGAAAAGGCGCCTGTCCTCGCTTGGCGGGGATTTTTTCACGCTTCACAAGTCCTCTTATCTCTTCTACTATGTCCCGCATTAAACGGGATTAAACCGTACACTATCTACTATTCACTTCACTGGCTTTCTCACATTTTCTGCCTTTTTAACTATTCACTGTTCACTATTTACTATTCACTGTTTTTATACTTGCGGCGGTCTTTTCTTTCCATATGGGGTTATAAACATCTGTTGTTGCACATGATTACAGAAAACCTGCAGTTCATAGAGATATTTTTCAACATCTTCCCGTATATAAGTTCCAATGCCTTTATCAAAATTTGTTTTTATGGATACAAGATCTTTAACCTGTCTTTTTACGGGTATGGGTTTTGTATCAACAGAAGCAGGTTTGACTTTTTTGTATGCAGTGAGCATCCGCTCCAATGTAGCATTGGTTACCGGTGTCTTTATGACAGCATCGAATATATTCTTAAGATCAGGGCATTCGAGGTTTGCGGCGAAGAGATAACCCTGGGAAACAGGGAGATTTCCTGTACGTATTTCGGCCTGAATTTCAGGAGAAAGTTTTAAAAGTGAAATTATGTTAAACAGCGTCTTTATTGACTTTCCGACAATTTCAAGAGTTTCAGCAACAGTTGCTGAAAATCCTTCTGAAGCATAATCTGGCGTCCGCATGACATTCACCAATTCACTCATCACTCCACCAACATCATACCCTTTATCAGGGTGTTTAGCTTGTATATATAATAATATCCCTTTAGCCTGATCTATGGGATTTAAGTCTTCTCTCTGCAAGTTCTCAGTGAGCTGAAGAGCTACGGTTTCACCTAATTCTTTGCCTGCTTCAATAATTCTTATTGGTACGGATTCAAGGCCTAATTGTCTGGCAGCTACAAGTCGCCTCTCCCCGCATATGAGGAGGTATGTCCCGTCATCCTGAGCTGTTACAATAAGAGGTTCTAAGATACCTTTGTCTTTGATGGACTGCATAAGTGATTTGAATGAGTCCGTTTCAATACTGATGCTTGATCTCACCTGTTCCATTACCACAATCTTGTCTACGGGAATGTACAGAACTTCAGGATTTACGCTTATCTTTTTTGTTGCCATATTATTCCCCCTTTTTTGAAATTCAGTGAATAGTTAAAAGGCAGTGTACGGTTTAATCCCGCTCAATGCGGGACATAGTCGTTAGTGAACAGTGAATAGTGAGTAGCAACACCCCCCCTTGCTGGGGTGATTTATCAAGGAGTAACTTTACAGAAAAAGTTGGGATACTCAAAAGTCATAACCCGTTTACCGCCTTTACCACTATTCACTGCCTTCTCATATTTTCTGTCTTTTTAACTATGTCCCGCATTAAGCGGGATTAAACCGTACACTATATACTATTCACTATTCACTGCTTTTTAACTATTCACTGTCTTGAGTCCCCATTAACGCTGTTTTTATTGTAGAAATTTAGAAACAATGTGTCAAGATTTTTATGATTTTTCTATGGGGCAAGCATGTACCTTAAACTCCCTGTACCAACTGTTTAATAATAGGATTTTTTATGAAGAATTATTAACTGCAGGTACAAATGCACACACTGCGTGGTTTCCCAGAAGAAAGTACTTCGGGAAGAAACGTTATTTTATGAACAACATCATTGGTGCAAATAACAAGACCTCGTACTATTATACAAGACACCAATAGACAAAGGGAATACAATTTGATAGGTTTCTTAAAAGGTAGGTTGTGTGGGTGGTCAGGTCGGTCAAGGCGTGAACGGTCATTATCAGATGGCCAGTTCGTGGGTCAGATGGAC
>JAPLKB010000010.1 GCA_026388275.1 Pseudomonadota bacterium | reverse complement strand
CTCGAAGTTGCCGCTTGGTCTGATAAAACTTTGATTTGTCCGGGTCATTTCTCCTCCTTTTCTTTTAAGAAAAAGCAGAATAAATAATGATCCTTAGCAGTCTAACGGTCAATAAATTTTGTTACGTATAGGTAGGTGAAAAATAAATCACCCAGTTAAGAGTAGAAGGCGCACATTTCAATCCGTAGTCTTTGCCTCTGGGAAACCACGCAGTTGCTTCTTTGTACGTGTTATAAAAAACCATACCAATAATAATATAAGAGACACATTGCTATTGATAATCCTTGCCTTTCAAGAAACAGTAAAGCCGCTTGCACGCATTAATCCTCACACTTGCGGAACAGGTTTTTTCATTGGTTTTATTGGCACAATCTCTGGGTTGGTTACAGGCGTCTCCATGATTTCATCAAATATGGTAAAAAAGTCAGGACTTCCAAGGTTAGCGGCAAAGAGATATCCCTGGGAAACAGGAAGTTTTCCGTTCGTACGGTTTAATCACGACAGCGGAGTGACAATTGCCTCCCGAATTTTAGAAACCAGTTTTAGAAGTGATATCGTGCGGAACAAGGCAGGATAAGACTTCTCGGAGATTTGGAGAATTGCGTTCACAGTGAACGCAAATGCTTCCGATACATCTTTTTGCCTCCGGTTGTAACTTACAAGTACACTCATCACACCATCCAAATTGTACCCTTTGTCAGGATGTTTTGCCTGAATATATGCAAGTATGCTCTGGCCTGATCTATGGGATTAAATGCCGCAACGTAGAAAATTCTTCGCACCGAGGGACGGAGTATTTGCCCGAAGGGAATGAAATGTCAGAAAAGTCCCGTAAGCAATCTATTTTATATAACGTTTTTCACTTTTTCTTGACTTGGGTAGGATGCTTTTATAGAGTTAAGGTAATCAAGGGATTGCGCGGAGGCGTACAACATGTACACCATACAAGACAGGCCGTAGATCGGTACCACTTGGGTAGAAAAAATCCCTGTCCGGACGGAATGACGGTGTGCAGATAAATGTAAGATGGTTAATAACAATGCAAAATTAGCTATTGTCAAAAGTTGCATGAAAAACAGGTTCGCAGAATGAATATATACAAGTTTTTACAAAGAGAAAACAGGGGGGAGAGAAAAAATAGGAAATGAAAATGGAAAAATTTGCTCCCTTCTTTATCCAGGATTCACATAATCGTATGTGCGAATCCTGGTTGAGTGGGCAGCGGCATGTCGGGGATTTTGCAGATGTGGATGGGCTGCAGCATGTTGGGGATTTTACAGATATGAATGGGCTGTAAGCTTTGCAAGCCGGAAGACCACCAATTGTGTCTCACCCCCACCCACACCCTCCCCCCTCCGAGGGGGAGGGGAAAAGGGAGAGGGGGCAATAATTGCTTCGGGGGATCGCAAGGCGAAGCAGACCGCCGCAGATCAATATCCCCGAACATGCCGCTGAGTGTCCAAGAGAAAAGAGCTAAAAATACTCAAGAAACAAAACATGATGAAAACTTTTGACATAACCAAATTTACATCAAGGAGAAATAATGCAAATGAAAGTTTTAATGGAAAGAAAATATATACTGCATCTGTTAGTTGCAGGATTTATTCTACTTTTTCTAACAGGAACAGCTTTTTCTGAAGAGGTATCCTTTGAAAACGTGATTGTCCTGGTGGCCGATGGCATGGGATCAACGCATACAACTGTTGCACGGTGGTACAAAGGGTCTCATCTTGCCCTTGACAGTATGAATCTGGGGGCTGTAAGAACCTATGGAGCAGATACACTCATCACCGATTCTGCATCAGCTGTAACTGCCTTTGCTACAGGACACAAGACATCCGGTAAACTGCTCAGCGTTTTGCCGCGATCTGTCACAATACCTGGGGTAAGCAGAATACCCGATAGTTTAATGTATAAACCTGTGGCAACGGTTCTCGAAGGCGCAAAGTTATCCGGCAGATCTGTCGGGATCATTGCCACATCCAACATCCAGCAAGCCACTCCGGCAGGATTTTCAGCGCATTGGCCTGACAGGAATAACTACAATGAAATTGCCGAACAACAGGTTTATTTAAACATGGACGTTGTATTGGGCGGAGGGAAAAAATATCTGGTGCCGAAAGGAAAGGGCGGTGCCCGTACTGACGGTGAAGACCTTGTAGAGGTTTTGAAGTCAAGGGGTTATGATTTCGTAGAAACAATAATCGCCATGCAGAACAGCACTTCGAGAAAATTATGGGGAATATTCGCCGATAACGATATGGCCTATGAATTTGACCGGAAAATATTCTCTCCAAAACAGCCGGCGCTTGCAGAGATGACAAAAAAGGCAATTGAAATACTATCGAATAATCCGAAGGGGTTTTTCCTCTTTGTTGAAGGAAGCAAGATCGATTGGGCTTCCCATACAAATGACCCCATAGGAGTAATAAGCGATGTTCTTGCCTTCGATGATGCAGTTAAGGTTGCCCTGGACTTTGCGCGGGCAAAGGGGAAAACCATGGTGCTTGCCTTTGCTGACCACAATACCGGCGGGATGTATATAGGAAATAAAGCAACCGATGGTACAGATTATAAACTCCCCTACGAGGCGGTTTTTGCCTCTTTGAAAAAAGCACGGTTAACAGGTGAAGGTCTTGAAAAGGTAATAGCAAAGAACTCCTCAGATGAACATATCAGAAAGGTCGTGGCGCAATACACCGGAGTGAATGATCTCACACAGGATGAGATTGATGCCATTAAAAAGGCAAAGCCGGGAGAAATGGGCTATGCCACAGGGCCGATGATCAGCAGGAGGGCTAATATCGGCTGGGCTACAAGTGGACATACAGGCGAAGACTTGTTTTTCTATGTTTACGGGCTCAATAAGTATATCGGCCTTATCGAAAATACAGATATTGCGCAAATAATTGCCAGGGGCATGGGTGTTGATCTGGCTGTTATAGATAGAGAGCTTTTTGTCGATGCTGAGGAGGTTTTTGGAAGAATCGGGGCAAATGTAAAGATAGAGAAAAAAGATTCTATAAATCCGGTACTGATAATAGAAAAGAAGGGCAGATATGCAGAGATGCCTTTTAGTAAAGACATTATTCGGATAGGCGCAGATCAAAAAGAATACAGGATGCAGGGAATAACGGTCTTTGCCCCGCGCACAAAGAAAGTATATATTCCCCAACAGGCAGTATCAATATTTGAGGGAGAAACAAAATGAACTCCCCGCTGCTCGAGAAACTGCATGAAGTTTCTTACATGAACAATCCTTAAAGCGGAGCGATCCGAGTCAGGCGCTATTATTTATCAAGGGGAAAAAGAGGGAGACAATTGTGCCGGTTCCCGGAGCACTTTCGACTTCTATCTTCCCTTGATGTGATTCCATAATTGTCTTGCAAAGGCTCAAACCCAATCCATATCCCCCGGTATGTTTGGATCGCGACTTGTCCACCCGATAGAAAGGTTCGAAGATATAGGGCAGTTCTGTTTCCGGAATACCGACACCCCGGTCTTGAATTTCAACAATTGCATATTGAGGATCTTCCTTCCACGAGAGTTTTACAGGCTCCCCGTCAGGAGAGGAATATTTGACGGCATTACTGATAATATTATTGAAAACAATTTTCACGAGCATGGGGTCGCCGTGGATGCAAGCATTGTCAGGAATATCACCGATCCTGATGCCCGGCTGTTTATTCGAATGGATTTCACAGATTTCACTAAGGAAATTTTTTACGGGTATTGATTCGATCTGCAGGCTCTCTGTTGTGTTCCTCAGACGTGCAGCTTCCAGTATTTCAGAGATCATTATTTCCATCTCCCGTATGTCGTCAATGACATTCTCTTTCGTCTGCCCGTCAGGCATTAATTCAAGGGCAACTTTCATGCGCGTTAAAGGAGACCGCAATTCATGACTAACATCAAGAAGAAGCTGATCTTTGGCATGAAGCATGTTTTGTATCCGAAGCGTCATATCGTTAAAAGCTTCTGCAAGCTGACCGAACTCCATCGTACAGCTTGTGGGCACCCGATGGTCAAGATGACCGCTGGCGACTTGCCGGACTCCTTCGGAAAGATATTTTACAGGTCTCAGTATGCGCCTGATTATAAGGTAAGCAATCAGAACAACAATCGTCAGAATAAAGACCAGCAAGATTATAAAAACTATCCTCCTTTTCTCAAGCGGCGGATGGGGATGAAAACTGAAGATATATGTGTCGGAGCCTCGAGACAGGGCGATAATATACTTTCCCTCTTTGAAAGGCATTCTTATAAAGTGGTTCTTCTGATCTGTTTTTAAATGGAGCATACTACTCGTGGGGATTTCATTCGATGTTGTCCAGGTCAGGTCCGGACTTTCGTAGCGTATCTGCAATGCAGCTTGCTTGACGATATTTTTTGCTCTTTCCATACTCGGCGGTGTTCCCAGGTCTTTAATTATATATTCAAGATACTGATCGATATTATGTTGCCAGGCACCTTTCAGAGATTCTCTTGCGCCATGAATAAAAAATACAGCTGCTATTAGATTTATGCTGATCCCGGCAACCAGAAGAGTAAGAAGTATTTTTGTAAAAACCGAATGGATAATCCGCTGGAATCTGTTATTTGCCATATTCACTTTCCTCAACGATAAAGACATATCCGGTTCCCCAGACTGTTTTGATGAATGAGGGCGATTTCGGGTCATCGAGTAATTTAGAACGGAGGCGGCTCATAACTACATCAACGGAACGGTTAAAGGCCTCGTATTCAATTCCCCGCAGGGCATCCATTATCTGGTCACGGCTCATTACAACGCCTGCATTATTTGCAAGTAAAGACAATGCCTGGAACTCCGTTGTGGTCAGATCAACAGGTTCATTGTTGAGAAGGACTGTCCGTTTCTGAAAATCTATAAAGAGGGGTCCGAACCACCGCTTAGAGGTCACTGTGGAATTTTCTGTCCGCCTGAGAATCGATTGAATCCTTGCAACCAGCTCCCTGGGTTCAAATGGTTTGGCAAGATAATCATCTGCGCCCAGTTCGAGTCCTACAATCCTGTCGGTAACTTCCCCTCTGGCAGTGAGCATGAGAATCGGCGTTGTATGTGATCGGCGTATCTGTTTGCATACCTCAAAACCGTTCATGCCGGGGAGCATTATATCGAGTATGATTAGTTGCGGCTGAAGCGTTTTAATCTTCTTCATCCCTTCGTCAGGATGGGTGGCGCTTTGGACGGAAAAACCGTAATTGCCGAGATAATCCTTCAGTAAACAGTTGAGTTTCTCGTCATCATCTATAATAAGGATAGTTTTCTTCAATATAGGCTCCAAAGTTCAGGAAAAAGGCGCCCGACACAGGGCGGCGGGCGCCTTTTTTGTCAATTCATGCAATCATGACGTTCTCTCAGATATTTCACAAGCTTTTCCTTTTGTTCAGGGCTGAGTGTGCTGTGGAACTTTACCAGTTTGTCTATCATCAGAGATGAGAATTCATCCATTCTGGCCTTTTTCTCATTAATCATTTTCTTGAGTTTTTCCTGGTCGATAGTGTCACTCTGAAGCAGGGTCAGGAATTCTTCTTTCTTGGACGCATGATTTTTCTTCATCTCCGCCATTTTTTTCTTCAATTCTTCTTTGATGCCATCAAGCTGTTCCTGCTGTGCTGCATTCAATTCCAGTTTAGATTTGAGCTTTTCAGTAATGCGGTCTACCATCCTTTCAGGTGTAGGGCGCTGGCATCCGGCGAGAAAAGCAACACACATCAAAAGAATCGGAACACATATTACTGCTGCATATTTTTTTAACATAGGTTCTCCTTTCAGGTAAATAGGGTATTTTGTCTTGATGATCCGCTGATATTCCAGCGTCCATCATCTTTTAAAAAGCTGATTTAAATTTTACCGATCACCTCCTTCCGGGTATTTTGGTACTGTCTGTATCATTTTTAAGCAGTCTCTTTTCATTCTTATGGTTTTTTTTGTCGATCAACGGCATGATTGGATTTCCTTATCAATCTTTCTTTAAAGGAGGTTAATACCCCTGAAGTGAACATTGCATAGTGACCGAGTCCTGCCATACTTAAGCGAAGCGGAACGTTCACGCCATAGCTTATTGAGCTTGTCTGCCGGAGACAACCCATTAGTGTTATTAACCATAAAAACAAATGTGGGATAAAAAATAGAATCTGCATTGCCATACAGAAGAAATACCATTTTTCTTTTGAAAATGTTTTTCACGAAAGTAAAAGTTTGTAACAAAGTGTAACATCATTGCTGGGAGCAGTGACGGGAACAGTACGTTATCTTCTGGCGGTTAAATTTGATGGTTTCGTAATAAATTGCGCGAAGGCTCTCTGCCAGATCCTGGCGGGTTCGTTTCCGATAGTCCTCCCCCCTTCAGCCATCAAGGATGTCTTCGAGAATATCTACGACACTCTCAACACACAGTTTGCATTTAGTATTCAGCAAGTCATTTTCTTTGAAGTATTGCTGGCCTTCTTCAGTGGTAAGTTCACATCCGTTCAGCAGCTTGCGGCAGATAAAGGTTCCATGTTTCTCAGAAAAGCGCTCCATCAGTTCCCTTGTCTTTGCATATGTCAGTTCTGTGGCCGTACGGTCATCGTTTTTACCTCTGCCGTATTTTAAACCTATGACCATGATCCCGCCGGTCACAGCTCCGCAGACCTCCTCTTTTCTCCCCATGCCCGCTCCAAATCCACATGCTGTCTTTAATGCGATGTTCTCATCAATCCCGAGTTCGTCACAGAAGGAATAGAGCACAGACTGGGCACAGTTATAACCTTCCAAAAACTTTGCCGCTGCTATCTCTTTTTTGGTTTTCATATATACTCCTTATATCAACACAAGAATGTTACTTATGCTCCCGTTCAGTCGGTTTTTTCTTGTACTCTCCCGCAAAGGTTACATTCATTCCGAACAGAGGAGGATCATTAAGGCAATTAAACTTATCCAAATCTTCTTCATCGCGTTTGTCATTCCATTTTTAGTCGAAAATTTAATATACAACATTACTTTTCTTTCAATATTACATGAGTTTTTCAGAGAAATGCAAGTACTAAATATATAATATCCTTGTACTATTTCTTTCACAATGTTCTCTTTTGATGATACAATAAGGCACCTGCTAATTTCTCCATGACGGATTTGAATAGATTCTTTTGCCTTATTTGCAACACCACTCCCTGTCCGGACAAATGTGAATAAATCGTATACAATTTTTAGAAATTTACTGGCGTATTTTCTTGACAATAAAGGAATAAAACGATATAAGAAAATTAAAATGTGTAACAAATTTAAATAATATGTAGGATAGGGGGTATGGATGTTAAAAGAATCATTAGTATCGGAGTTTCAAAAAATCGTTGGAAATGAGAACGTCCTTACAACACCGGAAGCGTTGAAGGCATACTCTTACGATGGGACTACGAGCTGGATCCACGAACCTGATTGCGTCGTATTTCCTAAAAACACAAAAGAGATCTCTGAGATCATGAAGATCGCCAATGCTGAAAAGATACCGGTAACCCCGAGAGGTGGGGGTACAAACGTAAGCGGCGGCTCGGTGCCGATCATGGGCGGCGTTGTCCTGTGCACCACTAAGATGAACACAATAGTGAAAATTGATAAGGAAAACCTGACGGCTACTGTTGAACCCGGCGTTGTGCTTCAGGACCTTACTATGAGACTGATGAAAGAGGGTCTGTTCTTCCCTCCTGATCCCCAGAGCTTCCTCGGCGCAACACTTGGCGGGATCATAGCAGAAAATGCCGGCGGGCCGGCCTGTGTAAAGTATGGGGTAACAAAACAGTATATCCTGGGTCTTGAAGTTGTGCTCCCTGATGGCAGGATTACGAACTTCGGCGGCAGGACATTGAAGAATGTAGTCGGTTATGATCTGCTACATATCTTTGTCAGCTCTGAAGGTACACTCGGCATTATCACAAAGGCAGAGCTGAAGCTCAACCCCATACCGCCTGCGAAGAAAACTATTATGGCCGTATATGCTGAAATAGCAATGGCAGGCGAAAGCGTATTCAGAGTACTGGAAAACGGGGTGATCCCGGGCAAGATTGAGCTTCTCGATAACTGGGTAATCAACAGGATAGAGGAGATGATGCCTATGGGACTTCCAAAGGATGCCGATGCAGTACTCCTTTTCGAATGCGACGGTATACCTGAAGCAGTTGAAAAGGAGACTGAAAAGATTGTCGAGATCACGAAAAAATACGGGGCTGTGGATGTCAGGGTTGCAAAAGATATGGATGAGGCAAACAAATACTGGATGGCAAGGAAGGCTGGTTTTGCAGCAGTCTTTGGAAAGGCGCCTACGGTTATGGCAGAAGATGTCACGGTTCCAAGGGGTAAGATTCCCGAGTTTATAAAAAGATGCAGGGATCTGGCAAAGAAATATGACGTTGAGATGTGCATACTGGGTCATGCAGGCGACGGTAACCTCCATCCTTCAATACTTTCGGATATAAAAAACAAGGACCTCTATGAAAGGTCATTAAAGGCTATGGATGGGATTATTGAGGGTGCTGTTGAAATGGGCGGTGTACTTTCAGGGGAACACGGCATAGGACTTGAAAAACAGAAATTCTTCAGGCGGGCTGTGGATCCTGTTGCCGTTGAACTGATGATCAAGATCAAGGCACTTATTGATCCGAACAATATCATGAACCCCGGCAAGATCTGGGATTAAGGGGGTTGAGCTTGAAAGACCTGACAGAGCTTAAAAAAATAGAGAAATTTGCTGACCAGTGTATGAAATGCGGTTTTTGCAGCTTTTTCTGTCCTGTGTATCAGGAAGAGAGGGTTGAAACTTCAGTTGCAAGAGGGAAAAACTACCTTGTAAGGCTTGCCCTGAAGGGAGAACAGGAATTTACCCCGGAGATGGGCGATATTATCGGGAAATGCCTCCTCTGTAAAAGATGCGCTGCCAACTGTCCATCGAAGACACAGATCGACAGGGTTGTCGTGGGGGCAAGAGCGCAGATGGTCAAGGACAAAGGACTTGGTTTTATTAAGAACTTTGCCTTCAGAAAGGTTATGGCAAACAGAAAAGCTTTCGGAAGATATCTAAAGCTGGCAAAGGCCTTCCAGTGGATGTTTCCAAAGACAGAAGGCAATATAAGACATTTGCCTGACTTTTTAAAGGCCCTCGGACATGGGAGAAACATCCCTACCCTGGCAAAGACTTTTTTACGCGATATGGTAAAGCCTGTATATAAACCGGTAAACGGTGAGAAACCGAAAATGAGAGTAGGTTTTTTCATGGGCTGTGCAACTGATTTCATATACCCTGAACTGGGGTTGAAGCTGATAGATTTTCTTACCAAACGGGGTATAGAGGTTGTTGTACCGGAGAACCAGAATTGCTGCGGCGCTGCCATTTATTTCAGCGGTGATTTTGAAACCGGCAGGATGCTTGCCGAAGAGAACATCAAGGCATTTAAAGACGTGGATTATGTTGTTACTGCCTGCGGCACATGCAGTTCAACGTTAAAAGATTATCAGAAATATCTCCCGGATAACGAAGATCAGCAGAAACGGTATGAAGCCTTTGAAAAGAAGATAAAAGACAGCACCGAGTTCGTCATCGACGTTATGAAGATTCCACCGGAAGACTTTAAATTAAGAAAGGAGTTTGAAGGCAAAACAGCCACATGGCATGATCCCTGCCACCTTATAAGATATCAGAATATTAAGGAACAGCCCAGGGCAATCCTGAAGGCATTGAAGGGACTGAAATATGTGGAGATGCCCAATGCGGATATGTGCTGCGGCATGGGCGGATCATTCAGCGTGTATCACTATGACCTTACGAAGAAGATAGCCGACAAGAAGATGGACGGTATCAAAGCAACAGGAGCGGATATTGTAGTTACTGCCTGCCCCGGTTGCATGATCAATTTGATAGACAACGCTCTGAGGAACAAGATGACTCAAAAGGTATATCATTTCTTAGAGCTTGTGGAGTAAAAATAAATTTAAAAAAGCTGACTTAAAAATACTTAAGGAGGGTTAATTATGAACAATGGTCACTGGATGACGGCAAAGGATGTTTTGAGGGTAAATGCCTTCAAATGGCCTGACAAGATTGGCATCAAAGACATGAACAAGGCGTATACCTTTAAGCAGTGGGATGACCGGGCATGCAGGCTTGCAAATGCCCTTGCCGATATGGGTCTTAAGAAAGGCGAGAGATTTGCAGTACTTGCATACAACTGTGTGGAATGGCTCGAGATATATGCTGCTGCTGCAAAAGGCGGGTTTGTTTGTGTACCGATTATGTTCAGGCTCGCACAACCGGAAATGGAGTATATCCTTGGTCACTGTGAGGCAAAGATTTTAATCGTGCAGGGCGGGAAAGACAGAGACGGAGCTGAACTCCCATGGATAGCCATGGCAGACGGGATGAAGAAAAACCTTCCAACAGTAGAAAAATATATATCTTTTGCAATAGATAATCCCCACTTCGACGGTTTTGCATCTTATGAGGATGTAATTGCAGCGGCAAGCGGGCAAGAGCCTGCGGTATCAGTTGATGCGGATGATATCTGGGTTATTATGTATACGGGCGGAACAACAGGAAGGCCAAAGGGCGTTATGAAAAGCCATGCCAACCTCTTTGCCCAGTATTTTATTATGGTCTATGACCATCAGTTTAATTTTGATGATACAAACCTGCTTGTAATGCCTTGCTGCCACGTAAACTCACTTTTTTACTCCTTTGTTGTCACCTGGGTAGGCGGTACTGTCATGGCATATAATATGGTGAGTTTCAATCCTGAAAACCTCCTGAAAACCTTTGCAGAACACAAGATTACCTTTACCTCTCTTGTTCCGACCCATTACATTATGCTCCTTGCACTCCCGGATGAAGTAAAGGCAAAATTTGATGTAACGTGTGTGAAGAAGCTTCTCTGTTCTTCAGCACCGGCAAGAAGGGATACAAAGCTCGGAATTCTAAAAATGTTTCCGAATTCAAATCTTTATGAAGCATACGGGTCTACGGAAGCAGGTATTGTCACTGTATTGAAGCCCCATGAACAAATGACGAAACTCGGCTCCATCGGACGTGAAGTTATGGGCACGGATATTTTGAAACTTTATGACGAAGACGGAAACCTTGTCACAAAACCGAATGAGGTGGGCGAACTCTACTCAAGAAGCTCCATGCTCTTTGAAGGTTACTGGAAAGACCCTGAAAAAACTGCGGCGGCGATGAAAGGAGAGTACTTCAGCGCAGGCGACATGGCTTACATTGATGAGGACGGATACTATACACTCGTTGACAGGAAAGCCAACATGATTATCTCCGGCGGTGAAAACATATTCCCCTCTGAAGTTGAAAACTGTGTCGGCGGGCACCCGGCCGTAAAAGACGTTGCAGTTATCGGCGTACCACATGAAAAATGGGGTGAGCAGGTTACTGCTATAGTTGTTCTCCATGAAAATCAGACTGCGACACCTGATGAGATTTCCGGTTTCTGTAAAGGCAAGATCGCCGGATTCAAGGTTCCGAAGAATGTAATCCTGATAAAAGATTCGGAGATGCCGAGAAGCGCAGCCGGCAAAATCCTTCACAGGATATTAAGAGAACAGTTTGGTAAGTGGAGTGATCACACGTAAGAAAAGGCAATGAAAAATACAAAAAAAGCGGGGAATCAATCCCCGCTTTTTTTGTGAAATTACGAGGAGGCTCGTAATAAAACAACAAATTTTTGTTTTTAAAGGTTTTTTACTGCCCTCACCGATATAATAATCAGGTTTTTAGAGATCGATAAATTAGACATTTCATAGCAACACTTGCAAAGCACAGCTATTAACGTTATTATCATCTCTGTTGGCAATATGGAAATAAAAGAAAATGAACTTATAAGACGTCTTAAAAGGTTTGAAAGATCATCTAAGGAAATATTGAGAGGTATCGGCGATGACGGGGCAGTTGCCGAAATGGAACAGGGTTCCTATGTTTTTGTACAGGATGGGCTTGCAGAGCATATTCATTTTGATTTTGCCTTTTTAGACAGCTATTATTTAGGCAAGAAAGCTATATATGTAAATGTCTCCGATATCCTTTCCATGGGGGCTGAGCCGCTCTATTTTCTCGTTACAATCGGCATCCCGGAACATATCACATACAAACAGATAAACAGGCTTTATAATGGCATGGCCAGGACTGCAAAGGAATTCAACATAATCCTCCTCGGCGGGGATACGATAGAAACAAAGAGCGATTTTTTTATTGATGTTTCTATGATAGGGAAACTTGTAACCAACAGATATCTCGGCAGAGACAGTGCGAAAGAAGGCGATCTGATAGGGGTGACCGGCAGTCTCGGTGAAAGTGCATACGGTTTGAGCCTCCTGCAAAAAGGTATAAAAGCAAAAAGTTCAAACAGATTCATAAATAGACACATAAATCCCAAACCTCCATATGGCCTGTGGAAGGAATTGATAAAAAATGATATAACTAATGCGATGATGGATATAAGCGACGGGTTGGTTATCGACCTGGAAAGGATGATGAAGGAAAGCGGGAAATCTGCAAGAATAAATCTGGAGTGCATACCCATACCGGATGTTCTGAAAAGAAAAGGTCTTGAACGTCTTGCACTGGGTGGTGGCGAAGACTACGAACTGCTCTTTACCTTTTCCCCACAGAAGCTTCAGGCAATCAAGAATATCATAAAGAAGGGTTTTCCTATCTCCACAATAGGTGAGGTAGCTAAGGGAAAAGGTGTAAAAATCTTAAAAGACGGAAAGGTCATAAGGCCTGATATCAAAGGCTATGAACACTTTGGGGCACACCTGTGAGAAAAGACATATTTGTTAAGGATATTAAAAAGGAAGGCATCGATGTCAACGATCTTTTTATCGTTTCGAAAAAGAATATTTTTACAGGTAAAAACAATGCAAAATATATGAGTATAGAACTCAAGGACAAAACCGGCAGCATTGAAGGCAAAGTCTGGGAGAATGTAGATAACATAAATAAACTTTTTGAAAAGAACGATCTTGTCTTTGTTAAGGCAAAAATGCGTTTATACCAGGAAAAACCTCAACTGACTGTATCTGACATAAGGAGATTTGACAATGTGGTCAATCTGGAAGATATGAGTGCATTTTTCCCGGAAGCTGAACCGGGGATTGACAATTTGAAAAAGGTTTTTTTTCAGCTCTTGAACGAAATAGAAGAACCCCATATAGCTTCTTTATTCTCTGCACTCATCAGAAGGAATGACATCCTGGAAAAATTCTTTTTATTCCCGGCTTCTATAGGTGTGCACCATGTCTATCTGGGCGGGCTCCTTGAACACTCTCTGTCAATGGCACAAATGGGTAAAAATGCAGCTGACATAACAGGTGCGGATAAAGATATCATCATAGCAGGGAGCCTTCTGCATGATATCGGAAAAGTCGAAGAACTTTGCGTAAAAGGCGGCTTCCAATACTCTGACAGAGGAAGGCTGATGGGTCACATAGCCCTCGGTACCATAATGTTTGAAGAAATTGCAAAAGAGGTGAACGAATTTCCGGAGCATATATCGGATATGCTTGCGCACATCATTATCAGCCATCATGGAGTTGAAGAGTGGGGTTCTCCGAAAAAACCCATGTCAATAGAAGCTCTCATTGTACACTACCTTGATGATCTCGACGCCAAGGTTATGGGCGTAAAAGAGCACATGAAAGAAAATATGGCAGACAAAAAATGGACAGAATACCACAAATTGTACGAATCAAGATTCTATAAACTTCCTGAAAGGTAATATATGGAAATAAGAAGAGTTTTTGTAGACAAGCTGAAAATAAAGAACGGGATGGCCCTTCTTACAGGACCCATGTATAAATACATTATCAGCGTTCTTAGAAAAACAACCGGCGACAGGATAGACCTTATTGACGGAAAGGGCTACCTTTACAGATGTACGATCAACGGCGTAAAAAGCAAGGAGTTATATTTACAGGTACTGGATGTCGTACATCACCCTGAGGAAAAAAGACCCAAAGTAACACTATGTGTAAGTCCGATAAAAGGGCCTCGCATGGATTGGCTCATTGAAAAAGCGACAGAACTCCGTGTGGAAAGAATACTGCCTACAATTTTCAAAAGGACGTTGATTAAATTTGAAGACAAGGAAAAAGGTAAATACGACCGTTGGAAACGGATTGTCATTGAAGCTTCCCGTCAATCAGGGCGATTTACAATACCCGAGGTGGTTGAACCTACTCCCCTGAGAGGAATACTTCCTTATGCTGAAAATATTCCGAACCGTTGGGTCTTTTATGAGCAGGAAAAGAAAATAACATTTAATAATGTTATGTCGAACCGTGAAGAGGGAGGGGAAATATGCGTGGTTATAGGGCCTGAAGGCGGAATAGACGATCTGGAGATCGAGTGGCTGAAGGAAAACGGCTTCACTTCTTGCACGCTTGGTGAAAATATTTTCAGGACTGAAACTACTCCTCTCGTAATTCTATCAGTCATTCTTTACGAATATTTTAACAAATATAAATAATTGGGGGAACAATGAATAATAAAGGAAAGGCAGGGTGTGGCTGTCTTATATTTATCCTCGTCGCTTGCATGATCACCGCAGGCATACTTATTCATCCTTTCTCATTAAGAACTATCGCTGGCCAGCTTAGATACGAAGATAAAGTATTTCCCTCGGATGCAATATTTGTCCCCAGGTTTTTTGAAGATAAAGATGGTGAGTTGTATACAGAAGCCTTTAGAGAATATTGGGCTGGCAACGGCAAAACCATATGGATTGAAGACGATAAAATACTTGGTATAAGTATCCTGGATATTGTTGCCAAAACAGCACATACACGAGGTATTAAAGAAGGAGTGCTTAAGAAAATTTCTTTAGAAGGCGAAGACAGAATGAAGGTCAACAAAACACAGGAAGCGTTCTTAAAAGCCGGTATAAAAAAGATTATTGTTCTTGTACCTGAATATGCCTCAAGAAGGTTTCACCTGTTTTACGGCTCTTCAAAAGACAGTGTAAAGGTAATTTATATCATTAAACCTGTGAGCATGTCGTATTTTAAAAAGGACAAATGGTGGAAGGAAACAATGTCGCGCGATATGTTTTTAAAAGAACTCTCCTATATTGCCTCATACTACTTAGAGAAATTTAAATATGGCGAAAAAAAAGATACTGAAAAACCATGAACGATGCTCAGACTATTTGTCATATATATGCTTACCTGCGATGTCCAGTCAACCCTATATGCCGCCAGGGGATACAAATCCTTCCAGGAAGGATAGTCCCTATCAATGAAGGTTCTTTGCAGCTCACAAGGTGAGCGAGAAGGGGAGGCTACCATTTACCCGAGGGACGAAGGACGTTCAGTCGCTATACTCCTTCGGACGTAGGACGTAAATGCATTTGCTTGCGTCCCAGTACAAGCGGACGTCCAAGCGAACATAAGTGAGCGGACATCCTTCGTGCATAAGGAAAGGTGAGGGGGCGGACGGGTACCCGCTTGCGGGTGCGGGAGGCTCCGACAGCTTTGCTGGTGGAGGGAGCGGACGTGAGGGCAGGATATATAAGCGTCAGTGCGTTAAATAGCTCACACGGTGAGCGAGAAGGGGAGGCTCCGACAGCTTTGCTGGTGGAGGGGCGACCGGGTACCCGCTTGCGGGTGTCCCGGTAATTGAGAGAATAATTGGAAGAACTTACTGCAATAATTGCGCTATCCAGAATTAAAGGGATAGATCGCATAAAAAAGAAAGAAATCATTGAGACAACCGACGATCTCGCTGCTGTATTTGAAGGAAAAACGAAGATATATGATGAATCATTAAAAACACAGATAAATGCTTTTAAGGATTGGAAGGACATTGAAAAGGCAACAGAAAAACTGGCAAAATTAGGCGCAGACGCTATCACCATCAGGGATAAAGCATATCCGGAGCTTTTGAGACATATCCCCGACCCCCCTATTGTTCTGTATAAAAAAGGTCCCCTGAAAACGGGCAACAGTGCGCTTGCCATAGTAGGCTCAAGAAAGGCTACATTCGAAGGTATTGCTCTTGCTGAGAAAATTGCAAATACGCTCTCATCTCTGGGAATAACTATTGTAAGCGGTCTTGCAAAAGGTATTGATGCTTCTGCTCATAAAGGAGCTTTGTCGGAAGAAGGTAAAACTATGGCTGTCCTGGGGTGTGGCATCGATATCTGTTATCCGGCAGAAAACATCCGGATTTTTGAAAAGATTGGCGAAGAAGGCATATTGCTCACAGAATACATGCCCGGGGACCCGCCCCTTAATTACCATTTTCCCGAGAGGAACCGTATAATAGCCGGTTTGTCAAAGGGTATACTTGTTATAGAGGCATCAGAAAAGAGCGGCGCACTGATTACTGCCCGCCTTGGACTTGAATACGCCAGGGATGTTATGGCAATTCCGGGAAATATCTTCAGCAACGAACATAAAGGGGCAAACTTTCTAATCAAACAGGGGGCAAAACTTGTGGACGGCATTGAAGACATTATTGCAACCTCCTTTCCTCATCTTATTTTAAAAAAACAGCAGAAGATTGAAATAGACAAAGATGAAGATTATGTGTATTCATATATAGGCCACGAGAGGATACATGTGGATGAACTGATAGACAAAACCGGAATGCAGGCAAAACAGGTAATGGCAATGCTTACAAGGCTCGAGATGAAAGAAATTATCCGTGGATTTCCCGGAGGATACTATATTAGAAAATAGCAGGCAGTTTTATGGCTGTCTTTCTTTTACAGAAAATAAGGGGTCGGACTGAAATCTGCTTTTTGTCTTTCGCAGCTCGAAAACTTGAATTTAAGGAGTTACAATGGGTAATAAATCACTTTTGATAGTTGAATCACCGACAAAGATGAAAACGCTTTCGAAATTCCTTGGCAAGGATTTTACCATAAAGGCTACCTTCGGTCATATTAAGGACCTCCCTAAAAGCAAAATAGGGGTTGATGTTGAGAAGGATTTTACACCACACTTTCTCGTACTAAAGGGGAAGGCAAAAGTTGTGGAAGAACTGAAAAGGGCAGGGAAAGATGCCCAAAAGATATATATCGGTTCTGACCCCGACAGAGAAGGAGAAGCCATAGCCTTTCATGTTGCCGAGATTATTGGCGGCAAAAAAGAGATTGAGAGGGTTTTATTCCATGAGATTACAAAAAAAGGCGTGCTCGATGCATTAAAAAACCCGTCAAAACTCGATGAATCAAAATACAACGCACAAAAGGCCAGAAGAATCCTTGACAGACTTGTAGGATATAAAATCAGCCCCATATTATGGGAAAAGGTAAGCTACGGGCTGTCCGCAGGCAGGGTGCAATCGGTTGCTTTAAGGATTGTCTGTGACAGGGAAGAAGAAATAGAAGGTTTTATAAAAGAGGAATACTGGATCGTCGATGCTGAATTTGAGCTCCCTTCGGGAAAAAGATTCAAGGCAACATGTGAAAGAAAAGGGACTGAAAAGATCAAGATCTCCTCAAAAGAAGAAGCTCAAAAAATCAAATCAGGTGTAAAAGGCAAGGTATTCAATATATCGAAAATAGAGATTAAAGACAGGCATATATCGCCACAGCCCGCATTTATTACAAGCAGGCTTCAACAGGAGGCATCACGGAGGTACCGGTTTTCGCCGAAAAAAACGATGCTCATTGCCCAGAAACTTTATGAAGGTGTAAACATAGGGGGAGGAGAGGCTACAGGACTTATTACCTACATGAGGACAGACTCTGTCAGGGTATCTGCCGAGGCAATAGCTGCGGCAAGACATTATATTGATGAAACCTACGGAAAACTTTATCTCCCGAAAACACCTAACTTTTTCAAAAATAAAAAGACTGCTCAGGATGCGCACGAGGCAATACGGCCCGCTGATCCTTCTTTGATACCTGATAAGATTAAGCCCTATCTCGATAAAGACCTTTTCCTGTTGTACGAATTAATATGGAAACGTTTTATTGCCTCACAGATGGCACAGGAGAGATTTAAGGCAAAGGTCGTAGAGGTTGCTTCAGATGAATATGTTTTTGTTGCAAGGGGTTCTGAGATTTTATTTGACGGATTCACAAAAATATATGAAGAGCAGGAGGAAACAGACGAGCGAGGCTCTAAACTACCTGCAATGAAAGAAGGGGACCGCCCATCACTTATTGAAATATTTTTGGATCAGCGATTTACAACACCACCTCCAAGATATTCCGAAGCATCTCTCATAAAAATGCTCGAAGCAAAGGGTATCGGCAGACCATCAACATATGCAACCATTGTAAGCACCATAGAAGATAGAAATTATGTAAAAAAGGATAAAGGGAGGCTCCTTGCTGCTTCCCTCGGCAGGACTGTCAATAAGTTGCTGAAAGAGTTCTTCCCCTCTATTGTTGATATCGGTTTTACTGCAAATATGGAAGAGCGGCTTGACCTTATAGAGGGCGGTAAAAAAAATTGGGTCAAATCGCTTGAAATATTTTACCGTTCCTTTGAGAACGAACTCTCTACGGCAAAAGAAGGTATGAAGAGTCTGAAAAAAGAAGAAACCGTTACAGATATAATCTGTGAGAAATGCGGAGAAAAGATGCTCCTCCGTTGGGGTAAAAACGGTGAATACCTTGTATGCAGCGGAAAACCGGCTTGCAAAAACAAAAAGAACGTGCATGTTGATGAAAAAGGTACAATAAAGATTGTTGAAAATGAGATAAAAGGGAAATGCCCGAAATGCGGCGGGAATCTCATTGAAAAACGGGGAAAATTCGGGAGGTTTCTCGCATGCAGCAACTACCCTGACTGCAAATATACAGAGGCATACACACTTGGGTTTCAATGTCCACAGGAAGGGTGTACGGGGAAACTCGTAGAGAGGGTCTCAAAATTGAAAAAGAAAAGATTCATCAGCTGCTCCCGCTACCCTGATTGCACATTTGCCACAAATGCAGAACCGATAGAGGGTACATGCCCGGTTTGTGCGGCGCCGACTATATTCAGTTATAGAAAAAAACCATTTTGCCTGCGTAAGGACTGCGGATGGAAGTCAAAGTAGTCGGCGGTGGGCTTGCCGGCGCTGAGGCAGCTTACCAGATTGCCCGAAGGGGCCGGAAGGTTACACTTTTTGAGATGAGGCCCCATGTCTTCACGCCGGCACATAAAACAATATATCTTTCAGAGCTTGTGTGCAGTAATTCTTTAAAATCAAAGGAGTTGACAAATGCTCACGGGCTTTTAAAGGAAGAGCTGAGACGCCTTGATTCAATTGTTATCCAGGCTGCCGATAAAACATCAATACCCGGTGGCAAAGCCCTTGTTGTTGACCGGGGAAGATTTTCAAAAATAATTACGGATAGCCTTGAAAATAATCCCCTAATCGATGTAGTACGAAAAGAAGTACGGGATATTCCGCATGGCTCTACAATTATTGCCACAGGACCTCTTACCAGCGATGCTCTGGCAGAAAAAATCCGTGAAGCTACAGGTGCAGAAAACCTGTCCTTTTTTGATGCCATATCTCCGATTATCGACAAAGAATCAATAGACATGGAAAAGGCCTTCTTCGGTTCCCGCTACATGGAGGACACCGGAGACTATCTCAACTGCCCCCTTACCGAGGAAGAATACAGTGTATTTTACGAGGAACTCCTTAAGGCAGAGAAGGTAGATCTGCGGGAATTTGAAAAAACCCCATATTTTGAAGGATGTCTGCCTGTTGAGGTTATGGCCGGCAGAGGTAAACAGACTCTCCTTTATGGTCCCGCAAAACCTGTCGGCATCATCGACAAACGGACAAATAAAAGACCTTTTGCAGTTATACAATTGAGAAAAGAAAACGCATCCGGCGCTATGTACAATATGGTAGGTTTTCAGACCAAACTCACATATCCGGAGCAGGAAAGGGTTTTCGCGCTCATTCCTGCACTGAAACATGCCATATTCTTAAGGCATGGGAGCATCCACAGAAACACATACATCAACTCCCCGGTTGTCCTTAACAAAAATCTCAGTCTTAGAAATGGCGAACAGGTCTTCTTCGCAGGACAAATAACAGGTGTGGAAGGATATGTGGAATCAGCAGCCATGGGTATTGTTGCCGGCATCTCGGCATTGGCCTCTCTTGAGGGCAGGGAATTCCTTCTTCCACCAGAAGAGACCTGTGTCGGTGCACTGGCAAGCTATATCACCACACCAACAAAAAACTTTCAACCCATGAATGTCAATTTCGGGATTCTTAAGGACTACAACAAAAAGTATAAAGAAAGAGTAATCGAAAGGGCACTGTCGGCAATTTTGGAATGGAAGAAAACAACTGATGGATCATTAGCAGCCCTCCCGGATATATGAAACGTTTAGCTGTATTAGAACTCAGGTCTCAACACGTTAAAGAACCTATCCCTCAGTTATGGAGGTGTTCATGCTATGCTAAAAAATATAGATAGAAAAGATTTATACGCAATTTTAACCAAAAACAACCTGATCTCTGAAAAACAAATCATTGAAATTGAACAAACCAGAATCTCTTCTAAGAAGGAGATTGAAGATATAATACTGGATATGCATATTATACAGGAAGAGGTTTTTTTAAAAACATTGGCAGCATATATGAGGATTGAATTTATAAAAATTGATCCTTTGGAGCTTGATTCTCGCGCAATCACAGAAATGATACCCGGAAAATTTGCCAAAGCATACGGGTTAATCCCAATAAAAAAACAGAACGAAACTCTGACTCTTGCCATTTCCAACCCATTCTTGCATTATCCCTTTGATGATATCGCAAAAATGACAGGGTTGAAGATAGAGATAGTGCTTTGCACAAAAAAGAACATAGACAGTGTTTTCAATATGACTTACGGTCTGATGGATTCATTGTCTGCCGCAGAGCAGGAAATGATTCTTCATGGAAAAATCAGCACTGTAGATTTAGGCAATTTAGAGCGTTTGCATAAGGGTCTCCAAATTTCAGGAGCTCAGGATCATGCTTCGCGGCCAATAGTCGAATCGGTAAATAACCTTTTCTATTATGCATTTGATCAAAGAGCAAGCGACATACACCTTGAGCCTAAAAGGGATATCAGTATTGTCCGTTTCAGGATAGACGGGATTCTTCACAATGTATATATACTTAAAAAGGTGGTTTACAACGCCATTGTTTCCCGTATTAAAACAATGGCAGGAATGAATATTGCTGAAAAACGGCGGCCTCAGGACGGAAGGATAAAGATTGTTCATAAGGAACAGGAAATAGAGCTTCGCGTTTCAACCGTCTCTACTGCCTTTGGCGAAAAAGTAGTGCTTAGAATATTTGATCCTGACATTCTCCTCCAGGACATTGACGAATTGGGCTTTTCAAATAACGATTCCTCATTATTCAATGAATTTATCCGTCATCCATATGGGATAATCCTTGTGACAGGTCCCACCGGCAGTGGTAAAACAACAACACTGTATTCTGCTTTGAATAAGCTGAGCAGCACGGAATTGAATATATGTACTATCGAAGATCCGATTGAACTTGTCCATGACATGTTTAATCAGGTTGCTGTCAATCCCCAGATTGATTTGACTTTCGGTAAAATATTACGGACCATGTTACGACAGGACCCGGATATCATTATGGTAGGTGAAATCCGCGACACAGAAACAGTTCAAAACGCAATACAGGCAGCGCTTACCGGACACCTTGTTCTCAGCACACTTCACACAAATGACGCCCCTACGGCAATTACGCGCCTCATTGATATGGGCGGACAACCTTTTTTAATCGCTTCTACTTTAATAGGGGTAGTAGCTCAACGTCTTGTTCGCAAAATATGTCCGCATTGCAAGACATCTTTTGAAGTAAAAGAAGAACATCTGAAAAAAGAATTGGGAATTGATACGGGCAAAAAAAAGAATATTGTTTTACATAGAGGCGAAGGTTGTCTGGAATGCAGAGGAACGGGCTATTTAGGTAGAACGGCTGTTTTTGAAATTATGAAAATAGATGATGAGATATGTGAATTAACAAAAAACAAGGCGTCTTCAAATGAAGTCCGCAAGGCAGCATTAAAAAACGGTATGGTTACACTTCGCGAAAATGCGTTGAAAAAATTATTCAACGGTACAACGACCATTGAAGAAATAGTAAAAATAATAAGAGGGATTTAAAAACACCCAAAGGTTCTCATAAAAGTTCCGGAAGTTCATATAAGGCAAAAATATTTTCATAATTATGATACAAAAATGAAGTTAAATGGAGAAACTGAGCTTATCCTACCGTCTCTCCGAGTTTGAATATGGGCAGGTACATGGCAATAACCAAGCCGCCCAATATAACACCGAGAAACATCATAATCATCGGCTCCATCATTGCCGTCAGGTTCGTTACAAGATTATCAACATCTTCTTCGTAAAAATCTGCAATTTTATTCAACATGGTGTCCAGTGCGCCCGTGGATTCGCCAACCTGGATCATCTGGACCACCATTGGAGGAAAAACACCACTTTCCTCAAGAGGCTCTGACATGCTTCTGCCTTCACTAATACGCGCCCTTGCAACAATCAATGCCTCTTCAATGACCTTATTGCCTGCAACTTTTGCCACGATTGCAAGACTTTCAAGAATGGCAACACCACTCGATAACAGCGTGGCAAGCGTCCTTGTTATTCTTGCAACTGATGCCTTGATTGTAAGAATACCAAAGATGGGGAGCTTCAGGACAAGGTTGTCCACCTTGCGTTTTCCGTTTTCGGTTCTATAGTATCTCTTAAAAAGAAAAACAAATAATACAAGAGCACCGATTATAAAATGTATGCTTGATTTTAACAATCTGCTCAGATTAACCACAAACTGTGTAGGCGCCGGAAGGCCAGCTCCCATATCTTTAAACATCTTCTCAAAAACTGGTATCACGAAAATTAGAAGCACCATTACCACAACAATTGCAACAATAATAATGCTGATAGGATATATCATTGCAGATTTTACTTTCTTTTTCAATTTCATGGATTTTTCCATGTAGACAGAAAGCCTTGACAGTACCGTATCGAGCAGGCCGCCCTCTTCACCTGCAACAACAAGATTTATATACAATGGATCAAAACATTGCGGGTAATCCCTAAGGCTATCGGCAAACCTTGATCCACCCTCTATCTTTTCTTTTATCTCCCTGACAATGCCCCGCAGGTTCTTATTCTCAATCTGGTTGGAGAGTATATCAAGGGATTGGACAAGAGGAAGACCTGATGAAATCATTGTTGAGAGCTGTCTCGTAAAAATTACAACACTTAACTGGTCAATTTTTTTCTTCGGATTATACTTTTCCTTTTTTACAATTTCTTTTTTTTCAGTTGATTTAGTGAGAATAATGCCGTCTTTTCTCAAAACGGCCCTAAGGTAAGCCTCGGAATCAGCTCTTGTAACTCCTGATTTTTTCTCACCTTTTAGTGTTTTACCCTGCCATTCGTAAACTGCCATAATTTTTATCTTACCTCAACTAAAATATAATGAAAAGAAAATTATTCACAGATCACAATTGTAAAAACACAGATTTAGAGACAACGGATCGCAAAAGCTAAACCTCTTCATAGCTTTTCCGATCCGTATAAGCCGTGAATTACATTTATTCCTCTCTTAATACTATGTAGAATGTTGCGTTTTCTCTCCTCACCAGTAAAACTATGCCTTCCTTAACATTTCCCCTCTTCATAGCATCCTTAAAATCAGTAATATTCCTTATAGGTTTTCTGTTAATCTCCTTTATGACATCTCCGGAACGTATGTCTACATTTTGGGCAGGGCTTCCCGGTTGCACATCCGTTACGATTACCCCTTTTTTATCTTTTATGTTCAGATGCTTTGCAATATCAGGTGTAATATTCTGCACAACAAGTCCAAAATCCTTTTCTATTTCAGGTTTCTTAGATGCCTGGGCACTTTCTTCTTTTAATTCATCTATCGTAACATTTACTTCAAGGGGTTTCCCATCCCTGACAATACCGACCTTGACCTGTTTGCCTATTTCTGCTCCTCCCACCAGTCTCGGGAGCATGTCCATATCCTTTATCTTCTTCCCGTTAAAAGATACGATAATATCTCCTCTTTTAATCCCTGCCTTTTCTGCAGGACTCTGTTCCATCACATCCGATACAAGAGCTCCTTCAGACTCTTTCAAGCCAAAGCTCTTCACAATCTCTGGAGTTATCTTCTGTATTACTACGCCAAGCCATCCTCTTGTAACCTTACCCTTTGACTTTAATTGAGCAAGCATTTCTTTGGCAGCATTTATCGGGATAGCAAAACCTATTCCCTGTCCCCCCGAAACAATAGCAGTGTTTATTCCAACAACCTCGCCTTTCAAATTAAATAAAGGCCCTCCGCTGTTACCCGGATTGATTGATGCATCAGTCTGAATAAAATCATCATAGGGTCCGGCGCCTATAACCCTGCCCTTTGCGCTGACAATGCCTGCCGTAACGGTTTGTTCAAGGCCAAAGGGGTTGCCGATAGCAATTACCCAATCACCAACTTCCAGCTTTCCGGAATCTCCGAATACTGCAACAGGAAGATTGTGCTTCGCATCTATTTTGATTAAAGCAATATCGGTCTTGGCATCTTTACCTATCACTTTGGCATCATATTCCTTCTCATCAGAGAGTTTTACTTTTATACTCACCGCTCTCTCCACAACGTGGTTGTTGGTCAGGATATACCCTTCTTTGTCGATTATAAAACCTGAGCCGAGACTTTTGTGCTTGAACTCCTTTCTTGGTGTATTACCAAAAAAATTCTCAAAAAAATCGTTACCAAAAAAATCCTTGAAAGGATTTTGCTGAGGGTTTTGCTGGCCGAAAAACCGCTCTTGCATGTCAGGGCCTTTAATGACAGTCGTCGTGCTGATATTCACTACAGAAGGTTTTACATCTTTTACAAGCTCGCTTAAACTCGGCAAGCCTTTATCATAAACAACCTTCTTTACATCCATATTTGTTGCATTAAACCAGGATTCCCTGGTAAATACCTTGCTCCTCACATACATAAATCCTGACAAAATAATAACCAGTAAGATAATGACCAAATACCATCTTCTGTTTCTCATAGAAACTCCTCCAATTATACAGGCAATTTTATCGAGAACAAGCTGCCTTCTGACAGCCCGCTCTTTACTTCTATTGTACCTTTATGCATTTCGGCAATCCATTTACTTATCGATAGACCAAGACCGCTGCCGCTCTCGCGTTTTCTCGATTTGTCCCCTCTGTAGAACCTGTCAAAGATAAACTTAATATCATCTTCTGCTATACCGACGCCGTTGTCTTTTATGTCAATCTGTACATAGCCATTATTGATAGAAGAAGATATATCTACCTTACCCCCCGGCTGGGTATATTTAATGCCATTTTCTACAATATTCAGGAACATCCTCCTGAGTTTCAGTTCATCGCCCTTTATTTTAACATCTTCCAGTTCTTTAATCATCAATCCTATCCCTTTGTTGTCTGCAAATATCTTAACATTCATACAAACATCAGCAATCAGATCTCTCAGTGAAACATCTTCAAAGCTCAGTTTTACCTCTTTTGTTTCAGCCTTGGAGAGTAGTAGCAGGTCATCAATAATTTCTGCCATTCTGTTAATCTCTTCGAGGTTACTCTTAAGTATGCTTTTATAATCTTCATTTTCTCTATCTTTTCTTAATGCAACCTCTGTCTGTCCCTTTAATATTGTTAGAGGGGTTTTTAACTCATGCGAAACATCGATACTGAATTGATTTATCCTCAGGAATGAGTCCCGTAATCTGCTGATCATTTCATTAAAGGTCCTTGCAAGCCTGCTAAGTTCATCCCTTCTGCTTCCGATATCAATTTTCTCGCCGAGGTTGCTCAACGTAATCTTTACAGCAGCCTTCCTTATCTGATCAACAGGACGCAATGCTTTCTTTGCCAGAAAATAGCCGCTCACTATGCTGACGCCTATAGAGGTGGGGATGCTGATTAACATGATAATAAGGAGCTTTTTCATGGTTTCATCAAAGTCCTCTAATGATGTACCTACCTGGACAATGCTAGTTACCTTCTTGCTTTCTTTATTCTCTATAATGGGGATTGTAACCATCCTCAGTCTCGGTTTTACCCGTTCCATTGTTTCGTAGACAACTTCTCCGTTGAGCACTCTTTCAAGCGTTTTAAAACTTGACGGCAGGACTTCGGTTTCAATATCGTTCATTTTTGCACCGATTTTTCCTGAGGTATCCATTATCTGAATGAATTTACCCTTCGGCCGCTTGCCAAGGACATTTTCAAGGTATCTTTCAAAGTTTCCGAATACGCTTGTGTTATGACTTTCCGACATTGAGGATGACAATATCTCGCCGATAGATTTAATCTTTTCGTCTATGCTTTTTTGAAGACTGTTCCTGAAGTAGGTATATACTCCGCTAGAAAAAACTGAAAGGATTAAGGTAAGTATCAACCCATACCATAATGTGAGTCTCCATCTTATAGGTAAATTAATTTTTTTCATTTTCTTCTTTCAGGATATAACCGGTGCCCCTTACAGTGTGTATATATTTCTTAGATGATAAAGATTCCATCTTCTTTCTGAGAAAATTGACATAAACATCTACTATATTAGTTGAATCGTTTGCATTTTGCCATGCGTATTCTGCAATTTCTTTTCTGGTCAATGGTTTTTCTTTGTTCTTCATCATAAATTCCAATATCATGTACTCTTTTTCAGTCAATTCTGCTTCTTTAGATGCTATGTTCATTTTTCTATTATATGGGTTTAGAACCAGTTCTTTATATTCAAGAATATGGGCATCTGCCTTTTTGCTTCTTCTCAATAATGCCCGTATTCTTGCAAGAAGTTCATCAAAGGAAAAAGGCTTTGTGAGATAATCATCGCTTCCTGTATCGAGTCCTTTTATAACATCTTCTTTTGAGGTTTTTGCTGTAATTATCAATACAGGAGTATCAATGCCCCATGTCCGCATATTTCTGAGAACTTCAAACCCATCTATTTCCGGTATCATGAGATCGAGAAGGATAATATCGTAACTGTGCTCGCCTAAAAATTCAAGCCCTGTCTTGCCGTCGTAAGCAGTTTCTACTGTATACCCCTCTTCCTCCAGGCCTTTGCTTATGAAGCTTGCTAACTTTTCTTCATCCTCTATAATAAGTACATTCATATTATTTATTATATAGCAAAAATCATTAATTTTAAATATTTTGATGGTAAATGGGCTTGAAATGATCTTTCCTGGTGTCCTAACTAGTTTCCATTCGCTAACTACGGATGAGAAACTATTGGTTCCCGAATCGGAAAGGAGGAATTTTTCGTTCCGGCAAGAAGATGAAGGGATTGCGCGGAGACGAACAACATGTACGCCGCACAAGGAAGACCACGGATCGACGCCGCCGGGGCGGAAAAGTACCCTTTCCGAACGGGAACTAACTATCCATTTCTGTAAGACGCCGTGAAAGCTCAATTCTGGCCATTTCTTTAGAATCCGGGAGGAAGAACCATCGGTCTATAAGACGTTCAAGCGATATCACAAATGCCTCAGGTGTTATCGGAAACCGTCGAGCCAGAAACCAGAAGCTTCCTGCAAAGCGAGTCAACTTGTCCGAATCCTGCACAATTTTATCGTTGATCGAGAAGGCCTTACTCCGCGTGTCGTGACCATCAATTATTTCAAGTATCTCATTTGTTCTTAAGGGATCATAACTGACTATTCCAAGGATTTCCCTTGCAATTTTCAAGCTTTCTTCTTCATGAATCCTTAGGAGATCCTTGTCAGGATTAGCCCGGCACACCTTTCCAATAATTTCTTCAGAGACCCTGCACCATCCCACATCGTGCAAAATTATAGCCGGAATTACTACAGCTCTCTCAGCTTGGTGGATTGCAAGCAACCTGAAAGCAAATTCTATTGCATTCCTGGTATGAAGTTCGTTGTTTCTCGTCTGCAGATAAGGTTTGGCTAGTCGTAAAATCGGTGATTCAATCCTATTCAGGCGAGGTGTTTTTGTATTTTTATGCATCGCGTCAATTCTTTAAATTATGTCGTGTTCCAAAATATTATCAATTTTTTTACGAAATAAATAGAATTTGTTACATAAAAATGATTGAGATCCTGGGGTCCGGTACTTCCAGGTATTTTAATCGAGCTTCAAACTGACCCTGGTGACGCCATCGGGCAGCCTCATCAACTTAAATCCCATTCTCCTGCTCAATCTCAGCATTTTATCATTCTCGGAAAGCACCATTCCGTAAATCTCCCGCAATCCATTATCCTGCGCTATCCCAATTGTAATATCAAGGAATTTCTCTCCCAAACCCTGCCTTCGGAAGTCATCATGCACTGACATAGCAAACTGACCGCTCCCTGAATCAGGCTCGACAATAAGGCGCCCACCGCCTATAATCCTCTTTTTGTCGCCTTCATTTAATTCAGCAATAATAGCAATTTCTCTGTCATAATCTATGTTACAGAAATTCATGAGCATCCTGTGATTGATTTTCAAAGCCACAAAAAATCGTAACCGAAGCGTTTCTTCGGATAATGTGGACATCATTTCTTTTATCAGAGGTTCATCTTCCGCCTTGAGCGGCCTCAATATAACATCTCTTCCATCCCTTAATCTCCAGGGCATGATGTACTTTGTCGGGTAGGGCATAATTACAAGATGAGGGTAATGAGCAACGCCCTTTTGATAGTTTTTATCTATACAAATTGTTGTGTTTCTTGCATATACCCTGTCGTCTGCCGTTACTGCAACTTCTATTTCTATCTCTGCTATCTCCGGGAAATCAACAATGAGGCTGGAAAAATTCATAAGGATTTCCTCCATATGCCTCATAACGGATTTATTGGTTGCCCGAAATTCAGCTTCATCCATCATATATTTTGCAAGAACCTGATTTAACGGGGGCAGGCCTACAGCAAAACCCGTACGATTTCTATATCCTCCAGCCATAGATACAAAAAGTATGACAGTTCCAAAATCAACGTCCTTCTTTGATCTTAAAGACCACTCATCAACTATAGATTCAGTTGTTACAGATTTTCCATGAGGATCAGATTTTTTTAAAAAGGGAATTTCATAATTTTTAAGAAAATTTGCAGCGTCATCTTCGTCAAGGATTTCTTTGTTTCCTTTAACAGCATTGCGAATAACAGCCTTCAGGTGATTTGTCAGTCCCATTTTGTTCTCAGGGGCTTCTTCCGGGGTTTCATTTAGAATCTCAATATTCCGCCGGTACTTAAACATATACATACATGCTCTCACAGCAACTTCCGGAGTTGTATAGACGGGTATATTGGCTTTTTCTAAAATATCTAAACCCTGGAGTGAATATTGACCACCCATCCAGACAGCAACGATTGGTTTTGTTGTTTTCAAAGAGAGTTCGACTATCCGCCTTGCCAGTTCTCCCGGGTCATGATAAGGAGCAGGCGCATATACAATGAGAACACCGTCGACACCATCGTCTCTCAGGCAAACGTCTGTTATCTCGATATATCTTTCAATATCAGCATCTCCGAAAAGATCAAAGGGGTTATTTGCTTTCCAGTAGGAAGGCATTATACGGCAAAGCTTTTTCATGCTTTTTTCTGAAAGCCTGGCAAGTTGACCTTTCTGTTCTGCAAGGGTGTCACAGGCAATAATGCTGATGCTGCCTGAGTTAGTAATAACACCAAGCCTTGGCCCCCTGGGCAGAGATCTTGAAACAAGGACCTTGGCTGTGTCAAAAAAATCCATTGTTTCCTTTGTCCTTACTATACCAACCCGCCTGAAAGCAGCATCATAGACTGCATCGCTTCCTGTCTCCACGCCCGTACGGGAAAAGAGCGTTTCTGTGCTCTGGGGATATCTGCCTGGTTTAAAAACAACAATAGGTTTATTTCGTGCAAAACAGCGCGAGGCACTTAAGAACTTTTTTGCATCTTTTATGTGCTCAACATAGAGCATGATGCTTTTTGTGTAATAATCTTCCTGAAGAAAATCTATGAGATCAGCAAAATCCACGTCAACCATGGAACCGAGAGATGCAAACATACTGAAACCAATATGGTTATCCATCCCCCAGTGAAGCATAGTATTTCCTATAGTGCTGCTCTGGGAGATAAAGGCTATATTTCCAGCTACTGGGTGTGCCTTAAGGAATGTGGTATTCAAGTTATTATTAGGCAGAATAATACCGTTACTGTCGGGGCCAATTATCCTTATGCCGTAATTCTTTTTTATATTCCATATCTCATTTTCAAACTTTTTTCTCTCATACTTAGGGCCTGCCGATATAATAATTGCACCCTCTACACCCTTTTTCCCGCACTCTTCAGCTATATCAGTAATCAGTTCATCATGTACTGCTATGACAGCAAGGTCTATATGTTCATCAATAAATGAGACAGAGGGGTAACAATCAATGTGAAGCATCTTTCTTCTGTCCGGACTGACAGCAAATACCTGCCTCTCTCCTGAGGAGAGAAGGTTATCAAATATTGATCTTTCGATGGTGCCCTCCCGGTCTTCTGAACCGATGAATGCAATGGTTTTAGGATTAAGCACTTTTTTAAGATTGCCCATTTATAACCCGCTTGTATCCCTTCCGGTAAATGCCACGCAACGCTTGCGAAAGGGTATTTTATTTATTTTCCTGTAACTCCAGGTTTTTTGCAACATTTTTCTATTATACTGGGGGCTCACGTCGCCCCCTCCTGCAGCATCAAGCCACTACCGGCAAGCATGTACACCGGTATAGTCGTTTCATGAGAAAACGGTACATAAAATGAACCTCCCCGCAGCAGAGCTTCGAGGAATCAATTGATTGAATAATGACAAGCCTGAACTGACAAATATAACAGGGGGGAGAATAGGGAACTGGAGATATTGATCCATGTTTTTTATCCCGGATTCGCATCAGCGTGAAGGCTTATGCGAATCCGGGTTCAGTGGGCAGCGGCATTTCAGTAAGGTTTCATTGCAAGAGATTTATCGAGCAAAAATTTTGCAGATGTGGATGGGCTGTGAGATTTGCAGGCCGTAGACGTACGCAATGTACGTCGGAGGATCGCAAGACGAAGCAGACCGCCGCAGATCAAAATTTTCGAAATGCCGCTGCCCGAACAAAAAGAAAACCTAAAAAAACATATTGTTCAAAAACCGCACAATATATAACAATAAAAAAGTCAGGAAACCCCGATTACTTTAGTCTTGCATTTCTATTCTTCCAGGTTTATCATTGCATAAGAAATATCTGCCATGCGAAAAAAGACAAAAGTTTCATACATTCAGGAACCCTTATTTGAGGAATTTAAAAAAGATATATGCTATGTCTGCCGCAAATGGATCAAGAAGGACGACGGACTGAATGTGGGCAAGGGAGTATGGAGACACTTGAAGTGCAAGCCTATAGATTTAAATTTATTAAAAAAATCCCCAACTTAACAATATAATACATTCAATAATACAAAATAAAATTTAGTGGAATCTTTTGCAGAACAGTCTTGAAAGAAAAGACATTGGGCTTTAATATATCAGAATGAAAAAGATCGCGGCTTATGCCGGAATGATACTGTTAGTTGCCTATTCTATAATTATGGGGGCAATATACTTCAAACAGGACAGCATGATCTACTTTCCTGAAAAAGAGATTTTGCAAACACCGCAAAGTATAAATCTCTATTACAGGGAGGTCAATTTTCAAACTAAAGATAACATAAATATATCCGGCTGGTATATCCCTGCAAACCCTGAGAAAGGTATTATTCTTTTTTGTCATGGAAATGCCGGAAATGTATCGCATGTAATAGAACGTATAAGGATTTTCCATGAGATGAATTTTAGCGCTCTGTTTTTTGATTACAGGGGTTACGGCAAAAGTACCGGTAAACCGTCTGAGGAAGGTACATATCTTGATGCTGAGGCCGCCTGGGATTATCTGATCCAATGTGGCAATTCCCCTGAAAAAATAATTGTTTACGGCCAGTCGCTTGGCGGCGCTATAGCAACAGAGGTTGCCATAAGAAAAAAACCTGTTGCCTTAATCATAGAATCAAGTTTTACATCTATGCCTGATCTCGGATCAAAACTTTACCCATGGCTGCCCGTAAAACTTCTGGCAAAATATCAGTATTCAACATTAACTAAAATAAGCATAATAAATTTTCCCAAACTGATCATCCACAGTCCGGATGATGAAATAGTTCCCTTCAAACACGGCAGGATACTGTACGAAAAGGCCTCTCAACCAAAAGATTTTCTGGAAATCAGGGGTGGGCACAATGATGGTTTTCTTTTGTCAAGCACAATATATCAGGATGGATTGATAAAATTTTTTGAAAAGTATAAATTAATCAGGTAAATATGAAAAATAAAAAGAAAAGTGTTAAATCCGTGAAGAGCAATAAATTCGAGAAAGACAGCAAGTCAACCCGTAATAATGCAAAAAAAGGCAACAAAAAACAGTGGGTTAAGGCAATGATATTTTTTCTTATCGCACTATTTTTTTTCGCATATATGTTTTATGCCGGCGGCACAACAACTAGCTTTTTTGCATTAATAATAGGCATTGTCTGTGGGTTAATCGGGGCTTTACACCTTAAATAGCCTGTCCCCTTAATGTCCTTGCAGCTTCTTCGGGTGTAATTGAGGTAACATAAAATTCATCCTCCCGCTTATATTTGGAGGATTTCTGGTCCATGGGAAGTATCTCGATATGCCAATGAAAATAATCGCTTATCGACAGAGTTTCTTTTTTATAATCTGTTTTATAAGTATTCGGCGATGTATGAATTACCAGGGTATACGAATTTGTTAATTTTTCAATCCTTTTCATAATATCCAGCATAATGTTAACAAGCTGAAGTTTCATATCATCCTTCAATATTTGCTCAAAAGCTTCGCTATGCATTTTCGGAAGGATCCAGACTTCAAAAGGAAATCTTGAGGCAAAAGGGCATATTGCAATGAAACCTGAATTCATACTAACTACCCTCTTATTCTGCTTTATTTCCTGATTTATTATATCACAGAGTAAACACCTCTCTTTTTGCTGATAATAATTTTCTGAATGGATAAGCTCAAGCTCAAGCCTTGCAGCCATCATCGGTGTTGCAAGGAGATGTGAGTGAGGATGAAACAAATGAGAGTCTGCAAGTTCCCCGTGATTTTTGAATACCTGTATACTTTTAAACCTTTTGTCTTTCTTTAAATCGGAAATCCTTTCCATATAGACTTCAAGCAACAATAACAGTTCATTATCCGTGAAGTTTGACATGGTCTTTGTATGTGATCTGTTCTCTACGATGATCTCATGTGCTCCAACATTATCCATTTTATCATAAAGCCCTTCAGCCCTCTTGTTTTCGACAGCTTCTATGACAAAAACAGGGTTTATTGCAGGAAAGCAACGTATAAGCCATGAACCGTCAGCATCTTTGTATTCTCTGATAGCTTTGGGTGTAAGATGTTCATTGCCGGGACAAAAAGGGCAAACGCCTACTGAGCTGCTTTCGAGTCCTTTGAATTCGGTAACTATCCAATTGCCGGCAACAGGATCTTTTCTCAATTCTGCCATATATGAATATTAGAATATGTTTTAGAATTTGTCAAAGAAGTAATTTTATTAGTGCTTTGATTCCCTTTTTTTAAAGATACAGCAGGAGGAAGAGCAAAATTTCCGTCTTTTATTCCATGCGTTGAAAGAAATAATGACTATTTTTGTCGAACAATCCGCGTACTTCGACAATTTTGTACAAAAATTATAGCCTCTAAGGACGGTACCTGATAAAATTATAAACCATTACGATGAGATACAAATATTAGAAATTATGGTACAAATATTGCTTATTTATATGCATAAGCGGCAATACTGACAGAATGGCGGAGGTTGGAGATGAAAAAAAAGATGTCAGCGACCTTGATTGTAATTTTGGGAATCTCGTTTATCTTGCCGACAGCAAGTTTTGCCTGGAGAGGAGTGGATGGGCCGGGAATAGGATATCATGGCGCATGGGGACCTCACAATCCTCACAGATGGTATCATCCCAGGGTTTATATAGGAACGTCATTTGTAAGTCCCTGGTATTTTTTTCCTCCTCCATATGTTTATCCGCCAACCGTTGTTTATGTCAATCCTGTTCCCCGGCCTGCCTATGCCTATCCTGATCCCGAGCTCTCAGGGCAAAATGTAGCCGAGAACCCTCCCGGTCAGTGGGTTACAGTACCCGGTCAGTGGATAGATGGTAAATGGATTCCTTCCCATAAAGCCTGGGTTGCTGTAAATCCATAGTCATAGAAAGTTTTGCAGTTTCACTGATGTCAGATAGTATTGACTTGTAATATCTAAACGATATTATCCTGTTAAGATGGTTTTTATTCTTGGATCGTCTTCCTGGATATTCACAAAAAGCTCTTTTCCGGTATTTTCACCAAAATGGTCAAGGATTCCTATGATCAGATAATTTATCATATCTCTGAGATCAGGACTTTCCCCGGTAACAGAAGCCTCTCCGATCCAGACATCGGTTGTCTTGCCTAAATCTCTGTAATCTTTCCCATCAATAATTTTCAGGGAAAGCCATTTATCGTGTCCCTCCAGGCTGGTATATAGGCATTGCACGGGTCACTGTTCTTTCATGTCCTATCCCGTAACCGTACAAAATATAATAACGTGGTCCATCAAGTTCTGATATTGAATAGCCTTTCAGTTTCAGCATATTTTCAAGTTTCTTTGTAACTTCTTTGTCAAGCAGGGTATTTTTTGCCTCTTTATCTTCAACGACATGGATGGTTGTGCCTGGAGTAATTATTAACGGCTTGCCCGGATCAAGGAACCCGTTCACTTTTACCGTATATGAAGATGCACACCCTTGCACAAAAATGAGGAGGAGAAACAGTATGCTCTTTAGTAAATATCTTAAAATATTTAGCTGCAGTAACAAATTGTAAGCCCCTCTATTGCCCCGTTTGGGATATAACCGTCTATGACGGGGTGATTCATCGCCTGAAGATAGAGAATATTATTGTTAATATGATACTTATTATAATGCTTGTTGTTATGGGAAAATAAAAGCTGAATTGTTCTTTTTTTATCAATATGTCACCGGGAAATTTCCCGATAAAAGGTATCCTGTCACCAAACATGAATGCCAGCCCGATGAGTATAAGTATTATCCCGAGGACAACAAATATCTTCCCAATGCCCGGCATTACTCCCTCCAACAATGGTCTTTTTCGCTCAAAATATGCCCACAACAATCTTTCTCCACATATCAGTCCTTATAGCTGTTTCATACAATATTCAATCATAAATAATACCATTTTCATGGTCCTTTTTCCATAAGCGGTTTAATTTTTACGGGTAAATTCCCAGGAGCTTGCTGTGATAACTTTTTCCTGTTTTTATCTCTAATACCTCGTCCGCTTGCGACAGGACAGTTCATTTCTACAATATAGATATCCTGAATTTATTTATCTCAAGATAAAAACAAAATGAATCGATTCGAACAAGTTAACTTAAGATAATTTTAAGAAAAACGATAATATTATATAAATCAGGTAACAATGTTGGACATTACAGCACAATGAAGATGGTTTGATAGGGGGCAAAAAAATGGATCTACGAAGTATCAGCATCAAAAAACGCCTTTATATTTCACACGGAATGTGTATATTTTTTGTTATTCTCCTTTGTGTTATCTCCTTCTATGGCTTTAGGAATGTCAGCAACAGGACAAACGAGATCATAAATATTGTCTATGAGAAAGCAATATCGTCACAGAAAATAATCAATACCGTTCACAGCATGTATAATTCATTGGCAATTATTGCATCAGAAAAAGATAGTAGTGCAATAAACAGGGAAAAAGAGAACATAACAGCAAAAACGAAGATGTACAAGGAAGAACTTGATAAACTCGAAAAACTGGATAAAACCGATAAAGGGAAAGCTATAATCGGGAAGTGCAAGGGACTGCTTGAAAAAACCCAGGAAGTAAACAATCAGATCAATGATCTTGCTGCTGCTGGGAACAGCGCAGAGGCTTCACAAAAATTTTTGAATGAAGCAGTGCCTGTATCGAAGGAACTTATTGGTGCCATGGATGAGATGGTCCAATACCAGAATCAGGGTTTGAAGGCAAGTCTTGAAGGGACCATGGACAGCAACAGCGGGGCAAAAATATTTCTTCTCGTATGCGGTCTTATATCAATAGCAATAGGCACTACAGCAGCATTCATAATAACCAAAACCATACTCCGACCTATTGACCGCATTGCCTATTTGACCACAAGATTTGCCGATGGTGATCTTACAGTAGATCTGGGAGCTTCAACAAGAGACGAATTCAATGCGGTAAAAGATGCATTGGTAAAGCTAAAAAAACAGTGGCGAACCGTTGTAACAGATATGAAATCGGCTGCAAATCAGATATCGTCGGCAGCCCAGGAGATGAACTCCAGCGCCAAAAATATGTCAACCGGGTCAAGCGAGCAGGCAAGCAGGTCATCTCAGGTGGCTACAGCCTCGGAAGAAATGTCTCAGACCATTGTGGATATTGCGCAAAATGTGAATAACATTGCAAAATCTGCTTCCAATACGGTAGCGGTAGCAAAGGAAGGAGATCAAATAGTGACAAAATCTGTACAGAAGGTAAAAGAGATTGCCATGATTGTTGATGATTCGGGAAGCTTTGTAAAATCCCTTGGTGAACGATCAAGGCAGATAGGAGATATCGTAAATGTCATTAATGACATCGCAGATCAGACAAACCTTCTTGCCCTAAATGCTGCAATAGAAGCAGCCCGTGCAGGGGATCAGGGAAGAGGATTTGCTGTTGTTGCAGACGAGGTGAGGAAACTTGCAGAGAGAACAGCCCACTCAACTTCAGAAATAGGTCAAATGATAAAGGCAATTCAGGACGAAGTCTCTATGGCAGTCAATTCAATGGAAAATGCCACGAGCAATGTCAACCTTGGTGTGGACCTTGTGATACAGGCCGGTTCTGCACTCCAGAATATCGTACTAAGCGCCAATGAGCTTCAGGTCATGGTTCAGGAGATTGCCTCTGCGACAGAAGAAATGTCGGCCACATCCGAGGAAATCAGCAAGGATATAGAGCAGATAGCATCGATATCAAAAGATACATGTGTCTCGGCTGAGAATGTTGCACAGTCATCGGTAGAACTGTCAGGTTTATCTGAGACTATGGAAATAGCGGTAAGTGAGTTTAAACTGTAATTGATTATTAGTATACAATTCCCTTCGTATGAAAGCCTGGAAGGCGGTGAGGGGTTTTTATACAACATAGGGGCGTCTATGGCGCCCCTTTTTTCATTTGTCAGAATTATTTTTAACGTATGCTGTCAGCAAATCCATATTTATCAACCTGCCACCCTTCTTCGGGCATTTGCAAACCGTCTATATAGAGTGTCCTGCCATCAAGGGCTGCTCTACCTTTTGCAATCAGTTCATGTACGGCAAAAGGGTATATCTGCCAGTCTCCTTCAACTTTGAGCACTTCCTGAATATTGGCAGAAACCTCCTGAAGTGTTTTGTAGAGATTGCTTTCTTCTTCTTGTGCTGCCTCTCTGAATGTCTTGAGAGTTCTTTTCTCTGTTTTTTCTGCAAATCTCCTTATGTCACGCAACTCTTTATCCCAACGTGAGAGCGGCAAAGATGCCGACTGAATCAGAATTGGACCGCCATCATCACTTTGATCGACAAAAAATACGGTTGATTTCACACTTTTTTCTTCCGCTAATATTGCTTTGGCAGTAGGTACCCATCCGAGGCCGGTATATTTTTTTGCATCACCAGGATGAACATTAAGAATTTTTGGATAGTACCTTTCAACCATCCAGTTCCCTATCCAAAGGTCATATCCGGCCAGGCATATGAGGTCCGGCTGCCCCTTCAACGTCTGTTCCACAAGGGTCATAATTGCCATATCATAGCTGTCTCTTTCAATGCCGTGCCTGGGAACTTTTTCAAGTCCGCACATTTCATGAAAATATCTGCCGGAATCTAGCAAAACTACCGGCACATTACGATTTTTTGCCTTTGTTATCCCTTTGCAGCCAGATGAATTACTGAAAACAACATGTTCTTTATTTGGATCCCATTCGTAAATTTTATCGTAATTGCTTCCGGAGCCCGAAACGCCGCAGGCATATCTAATTGACACAGAAGGGTGGTTATAAACTGATTGTACTGTCATCGCTATTATTGTGGCTCACGAAAGCCCCCTTCACCAGCGAAGCTCTGTCTCGGAGCCTTCTCCTTTCGCTCACAGTGTGAGCCAAATAGATATCCTACCGGTATTTCTTCAAGCAGGTACCAGGTTGCCCGCTACTTTCATCCTCACTTCAGATTCCAGCATCTCCAACACTGACCGGTACGGCAAACCCTTTTCTTCAGCAATTTTTTTGACATCTTCAAACTCGATGTGTGTCTTGATCAGGTTTCCTTTGCCGTCATATCCATACTTTACATTAATAGTCCCATAGGATGTCTCAACGAGCTTTTCCTCTCTTCTTAAGACATTTCTGTGTTCTGTCCGAAGCCTCAGCCCGAAAGTAGTTGTTTCAGCAAAAAGCATCTCCGTAACACGTTGCAGTGTTTCTATTTTTGTCGTTATTGAGAGTCGTATACCGATTCTGCCTTTTTTCATATACACAGGGAAATAGAGGACATCAAGGGCGCCCGCACTCCTGATCCTGTCAGCAATAGCGCCGATATATTCCATTTCCATATCGTCGATATCCGTTTCTATGACCCGGACATCTTCTTCTTCAAAGGCCGGTTCTTCAGATTTTCCAATAAAAATTCTCAAAACATCGGGTTTATCTGTTTTGTATGTACCCGCTCCATAACCAATTTTATCAATTTTGAATGCCGGCGGGGGAATATTCCTGTCCCTTACATAATGCCTGACTATGGTTGCGCCTGTAGGGGTAGTAAGTTCCAGTGGCTCTTCCAGAAAAACCGTGCTGAATCCCGAAAGGATCTCAAGGGTCACCGGTGGCGGATTTGGTATAATCCCGTGGGATGTTTTTATTGTGCCGCGGCCCTGGGGAACAGGTCCGCAAAATACTCTGTCTATGCCAAAATAATGCATGCCCTTTGCAACACCTAAAAGGTCGATAAGCGTATCAATGTGGGATAATTCATGCAGGTGCAACTCATCTTTTGATACACCGTGCACTTTTGCCTCTGCATTGAGCATAATACTCAACATGGCCTTGGCGTCTTCCTTGATTTTTGTTTCAATCTCCACCTTTTCAATAATGTCTTCCATTTCCCTGATTGTTAGGTGGATATTCGAATGTTCAATGTTCAGGTGTACACCTCCAATGATGCCATGCATGATCCTTTCCGGTATTATTGCAGGCACAGGCATTGGTATTTTTTTCAATAACCCTTCAAACTCGACAAATGGCATACCTGCATCGATAAAAGCGCTGATCGTCATGTCTCCGCTTATTCCGAAAATAGGGTCTATATAGAGTATGTTCATAGCCGGTTTATTAAAGTTGCAAAATACGCTGCACCGAAACCATTGTCAATATTAAACACCGAAACTGTGGAACATGAATTGAGCATAGCAAGGAGCGCTGTCAGACCACCGAAACTTGCACCATAACCTATGCTTGTAGGTACACCTATTACCGGCACCTTGACAAGGCCGGCTACTATAGACGGCAATGCACCTTCCATACCGGCCGTTACAATAATCACCCGTGCCTTTTTCAGCAGATCAAGGTTTTGAAAAAGCCTGTGTATGCCTGCAACACCGACATCACAGAGCTTTTCGGTTTGATTTCCGAAAAAAATGGATGTAACATAGGCCTCTTCGGCCACCCTGTTGTCGCTGGTTCCTGCAGATACAATGAGAATCGCCCCTTTCCCTTTGATTGTATTGTCTTCCTTGATATAGAAGCACCGTGCATCTTCATTGTATGTTCCGTCAGGAAACTTTTTTAAAATTTTTGCGCCTATCTTTTTCTCGACCCTGGTAGCAAGTACGTCCTGCCCTTTTCCTCTCATGGCCCTGACAATATCCGTAATCTGTGATAAAGTCTTCCCTTCTCCGAATATTACCTCTTCCATGCCTTTCCGCAGCACCCTGTGATGGTCGATCTTCGTATGATTCAAATCCTCAAAAGGTACATCCTTCAAAAATTCATAAGCATCTTCAACGGATGTTGCCCCATTTCTTACATTATTAAGTAGGTCTATGATTTTTTTTTCCATTAAGTAATATGGGCTCACGTCGCCCCCTCCGCCGGCCAAGCCGTCGGAGCCTCCCCTTCTCGCTCACTGTGCGAGCTATTTATCGCACTGACGTTTATGTTCGCTGGGGTTCACGTCGCCCCCTCCACCGGCCAAGCATGCCTTGTCGAATAAATTCGACATTAACAACCTGCTAAAATCACCATCTTCAGAACAAAACTCATTGACTATCAGCTATTTATGCTCAAGACTGAATAGCAATCGAAACTTATCTGCTATCTGCCGTTCACTATTCACTATCTACTATTCACTATTCACTACCTTATAATTCACTGCTCCAATATGAATGCATGTTTTACTATCTTCACATTTTCCCTGTCAATACCTACTACATCAAACCTCACTTTTCTATCAAAACATTTATGGGTTTTCATATAAAACATAGCGGTTTTAACCATACGCTTCTTTTTTACAGCATTAACAGATTCAAAAGAATCGCCGAAGGTTGGGGTATTCCTTTTTTTTACTTCCACAAAGACAAGATAACCGCCTTCTTCAGCTATTATGTCAAGTTCACCGAAGGGGCTCCGGTAGTTTTTCTCTATTATCCTGTAGCCCTTGCGCTTTAAGGTTTTTGCTGCTTCTTCTTCGCCTTGTATGCCTTCTTCTCTTCTACCAGGCAAGGTATTCTTTTACACTCCTGAATGTTTTTCTATGAATGGGGGAAACCCCGTACTCTTTTATTGCTTTTTTGTGATCTTTTGTGGGATAGCCTTTATTTTTTATGAAATTATATTGAGGGTACAGTGCATCGTATTCTTCCATAATGCTGTCTCTTACGACTTTTGCAATGATGGAGGCACAGGCAACAAAGAAACATTTCCTATCCCCCTTTACTATCGGTTTGCTGCGCGGAAATGTTTTTATACCATAATTCCCGTCGATGAGCAGGAGGTCCGGCTGAATCTGTGTATCCTCCAAGGCTCTTTCCATTGAAAGAAGACTCGCTCTTAGAATATTTATTTTTTCGATCTCTTCATGGGTTGCAGTTCCTATGCCTACTTTATAAGCATTATCGGAAATCCACTCGAAAAGTTCCAATCTTTGTTTTGCGGTAAGAAGCTTTGAATCATTTATGGCTTTTCTTTCTTCGGGCAATTCCTTCCAGATAACGCATGATGATACCACAGGCCCCGCAAGGGGTCCCCTGCCGGCCTCATCAATCCCGCCAACAAGCCCTGTGAGAGAACAACCCATTAATACCTTTTTTCTTTGAGTTTTGCTGCCTTTCCTCTCAGGTTCCTCAAGTAGAAAAGTCTTGCTCTCCTGATCTTGCTCTTGCCCATTACTTCAATAGTATCTATAAGAGGTGAATGCACGGGAAATGTTTTTTCAATACCTACGCTGTATGATACTTTTCTCACAGTAAAGGTTGCCCTGGTATTACCACCTCTTCTCCTTATGACAACGCCTTCGAAGACCTGGATGCGCTCTTTGTCCCCTTCCAGGATTTTTGTGTAAACTTTTACGTTGTCGCCGATGTTTATCTCGGGCAAATCGAGCCTCATATGTTCTTTTTCAATTAAATCAATCATCTCGTTCATGTTTGTCTCCTCTTTCACCAAAAATTCTGTCAAGAATGATGCCAAGCGCTACCCTTAAGGATAGATGGTTATATTCGCCTGCACCTTTTATCGGTACGAGCATCTTCTCGCATAAATCTGTTGTTTCATCGGTTAAACCCCATCCTGTTCCAAACAACAGGAGAAAAGGCCTTTCCTCTTTTTCAGTCCACGCGCGAAGCTCTCGATAGCCTATCACTTTATGCGCCCTCCCATGGGATGATGTTCCTATGATTATGGGAGCGCCGTATTTCTTAACTTCTTCCAGCATTTCGCTGAAATTGTTTATTATTCTTACCTTCTTAAGTGCCGCACTTCTTTTTGGGTTGTATGTTGCCCCGTACCCATGTTCCCAGTGATGGATAAGCTTATCCGATATTTCCCTCTGTCTGGTAAGCGGCGTAACAATATAGCACAACTCAATACCAAATGTCATGCAACTTCTTGCAATATCATGCAATTCAAGGTTGGTCACGCTTGTCGCGATTATTTCTCTGTTCTTGTCGTACACAGGATAATGTATAATGCCGATATAGACCTTACTCAGGGATATCCTCCATCGCCTGCCTTAAGAACTTCCTGTCTTCATCGTTCGGTTCAAAAACATCCATCAGATCAGGCCTTTTAAATATCGTTTTTTTTATAGCCTCTTTTCTCCTCCATTTTCGTATTTCTTCGTGGTTACCTGACAAGAGTACCGGGGGCACTTCCATGTCCATAAATACAGGCGGTCTTGTATACTGCGGGTATTCGAGAAGATTGTCCGTATGGCTCTCATCCAATGTTGATTGCTCATTGCCCAGTACTCCAGGGATATGCCTGACAATAGCATCTATCAGAACAAGTGCGGGCATTTCCCCTCCTGAAAGCACATAATCACCAATTGAAATCTCTTCATCAACAAATTGAAGCACTCTTTCGTCTATGCCTTCGTATCTTCCGCAGATAAGGCTAATATGGGACAGCTTTGACAGTCTGACCGCTGCTGCTTCATCGAAGACCCTGCCTTGCGGTGTAAGGAGAATATGTTTCGGTTTTCCCATTTGGGTCTCAACGTGTTGCATAGCTTTGTATATGGGTTCTATCTTCATGACCATACCCGGCCCCCCGCCGTAGGGAGCGTCGTCGCATGTCCTGTGTATGTCTTCTGCAAAATCCCTGATATTTACAATATTGAAAGTAACAAGCCCCTTGTCTGTTGCTTTTTTGACAATACTTTCCTGCAGGGGCGATGTGAATATGTTCGGAAATAATGTAAGGACAGAGATTATCATACAAAAAAATTATCCATACTGATTTTTATAAAGGCACCCTTAATATTAATTTCCTGAATATAGTCTTCTATCATGGGGATAAGTATCTCTTTTTCTCCTTTAATAAGTAACACGTCATTTGCACCTGTACGGATAATCTGCGTCACTTTTCCCAATATCTCGCCAGCCTGATTGAATGCATCAAGCCCCAGGAGCTGATACTCGTAGAATTCATTTTCATCCAACTGCGGGAGGTTTTCTTCCTTGACAAACAGTTCATTGTTTATCAAGGGAACAATGTCTTCCTGACTGTTTAATCCATCAAAATTTATGCAGAAAAAGCCTTTGCGAAGGTTTATGGCAGTCGGTTTAAGTTTTCTCCATCCATCGCCATCTTTAATGAAAAAAGAGGTGTACCTATAGAGCACCTCTTTATTTTCATTATAATACCGGAATTTAACTTCCCCTTTGTTGCCGTAGGTGGATATTATTTTCCCGATGGGAACATATTTCATTACTCTATTATTTCGAGTACCGCCCGTTTTCTTACCTTAGTGGAAGCTGCGCTTAAAATGGTTCTCATGGCCCGTGCAGTTCTTCCCTGCTTGCCTATCACCTTACCGAGGTCGTCTTTGGAAACACTGAGCTCGATAACGGATGTTTTTTCGCCTTCAATCTCCGAAACCTTTACCTGATCAGGGTTATCTACCAAAGCTTTTGCGATAAATTCGATCAATTCTTTCAACACGGCTTCCCTCCATCGATTATTGAATTACTTCCTTCAGGATCCCTTCCTTTTTGAATATGCTATGAACAGTTTTTGTGGGTTTTGCCCCTTTATCATACCATGCCTTGATCTTTTCTTTATCAATGGTTACACTGGCAGGGTCGGTCAATGGGTTATAGGTTCCCACATTTTCTATGAATCTGCCATCGCATGCATACCGGCTGTCAGCCACAACAATTCTGTAAAAAGGTTTCTTCTTTTTACCATACCTTGATAATCTAAATTTTACAGACAAACTGCCACCTCCTATCTCATGAGTAGTTGTTTTGGGAAACCTTTCATGCCTCCCTTTGTGAACTTCTTTATCATTTTTTTTGTTTCTGTATATTTTTTTAAAAGTTCATTGACATCCTGAACCTTTGTCCCGCTTCCCTTTGATATCCTGATCCTTCTGCTGCCGTCAATAATATTAGGATACAACCGTTCCTTTTGCGTCATTGAATTGATAATGGCTTCTACCTTCTTAATATCATTTTCAGCTTCAGAGAAATTAATCGCCCCTTTGAATTTACTAAAACCCGGAAACATACTGATAATTGACTCCAAAGAACCAAGTTTTTTCATCTGCTTTATCTGATCCCTGAAATCTTCGAGGGTAAATTCGTCCTTCCTGAGTTTTTTTTCAAATTCCTGAGCCTTCTTTTCATCGAAGACTTCCTGAGCCTTCTCTACAAGAGATACGACATCTCCCATACCAAGTATACGCGATGCCATCCTCTCCGGATAAAATGGCTCCAGTGCATCAAGCTTTTCACCTGTACCGATAAACCGTATCGGTTTGCCTATAACAGCTTTAATAGAAATGGCTGCCCCGCCTCTTGCGTCTCCATCGAGCTTTGTCAGGACAACACCATCTATATCCAATTTTTCGTTGAATGTCTTTGCGATATTCACCGCATCCTGACCTGTCATGGCATCAAGGACAAGGATAGTTTCACGGGGATTGAGAAACTTTTTCTGTTTTATCAATTCCTCAAGCATTTGTTCATCGATATGCAGTCGGCCGGCGGTGTCTACGATCATCGTGTCAAAGCCGTTCTTCATAGCATAGCCCCTGGCATCAACACAAATCTGAACCGGGTCTGTCATGCCCTTCGAGGGGAATACGGCTGTCCCTGTTTGGCTGCCTATTTTCATTAACTGGTCAATAGCAGCCGGCCTGTAAATGTCTGAAGGAACAAGAAGGGGCTTCCTGCCTTTTTTCTTTAAAAATATTGCCAACTTGCCTGCTGTAGTCGTTTTGCCTGACCCCTGTAGCCCTGCAAGCATGATCGCCACAGGTGGAGAACCTGATACATCGAGAGGTTTATTTGTATTGCCGAGGAGGTCGCATAACTCTTCATGGACAATCCGGATGAACAGTTGTCCCGGTGTTATGCTTGTTAACACCTCACCGCCTAAGGCCTTTTCTTTAACCCTTTCGAGAAAATCCTTTGCAACCTTGTAGTTGACGTCGGCCTCAAGGAGTGCAACCCTTACCTCTCTGAGAGAATCTTTGATATTCTCGTCGGTGAGTTTTCCGTAACCTCTCAATTTCTTGAAGGTTGTTTCTAATCTTTCCTGTAGCTTTTCAAACATATAGACAATAAGATAACAAATAACCCATTGAATAGTCAATGTTAATTAGTTACCATCCGGAAAGGGTACTTTTCCGCCCCGGCGGTGTCAACCCGCAAGCGGGTCGTGGCTTGAAACAAAATTATAATCTTTCATAGATGAATCCGGGCAATAACTTCATTACCCATGCCACCAGTCTCCAGCGTCGCGTGATATAGGCACTCGATTTCCTTCGTCTGATGGCGTTATATATCTGCCTTGCAGCTTTGTCCGCATCAGCGGCCCAGAAGATACCATCTCCTTTGGCCATTGCAGTCTTAACAAATCCTGGTTTTATATCAGTAATTGTGATCTGCAGCCGTAGTTTCCTGACCTTCTGTCTGAGCCCTTCCAGATAATTGGATTCAAAGGCCTTTGATGCATTATAGGCTGGAGACTCCCTGTTGCCGCGTAATGCTGCAATTGACGAAATCCCCACGAGATGCCCGGAGCCTTTTTCCAGAAAGTGTTGGAATGCAACATTGGCCATGGCAGTAAAACCCGTAACGTTGGTCCTGATTACTTAGTTTTCGAGCGTCCAATCCAGCTCCGCATTTAAGTATCCGGTTCCGGCACTGGTCACAACAAGCTCCACACCGCCCATTCTTTCAATAAGCTTTGTAAGAGCATCCTTTGCAGAATCGGTGTCTGACACATCTATCCTTTCAACAAACACATCTTTGCCCATTTCGTCGCGAAGTTCTGCCAGCAAATCAACTCGCCTCGCCATCATACCAACAGTGTACTGATTCCCGGATAAGATTTTGCTCAGCTCACGCCCTATCCCGGAACTTGCTCCAATCACGATAGCTTTTTTCATTTTAACCTTAAGGAAAACCTACCATTTTTAAGAACCTTCTTTCTTTGCCTTCCTGTACTCCAAAAAATACATTTCTAAAAATGGTTATATGCTTTCGTTCACAGTGAACGAAAAATTTACTTAATTATCTAAACCATAGCCTGTATTGGCTTTACAGAGATTTAACTTTTTGCTCTCACTGTGAGAGCAATTGCTACAGACACTGTGTCTGTAATCGCACGAAATGATACGAAATCGATATTTTCGATCATCTTGTTCCAACACCAGCATTACCGGGAGGCCTTCTTTATGGCCGATCCGGTGCATGCGGTTTATAAAGTGCTCTTATTCTTCCTCCGTTACTCCAGTTACCCAATATACCTCAGTTGGCAAATAGTTGGCGCAAAACCATGCCTCTGTCGGCATCAGGTAGTTTGAGTATCTTGCCATAGAAATCTATCGTGATTTTAACAATCTTTGGTTTTTTCTCAGGGTGCGCGAGGGGTGTCTGCATAAGTTGAACATCGTCGCCGTGTTCAGAATATAATTCTGTTGCTATGCTCTCAATGAGTTTATCCGTTTTACTCTTATCCGCAACGGCTATCTTATTCTCTGCGGCTGACAGCAACACTTGCCTATAATTTGCGGCTTCGACTTCAGCAAATTGTCTGGGCAAAGACTTATACCAATCTCTAGGCAAGTTCTTCTGGTTATAAATGATGTCAAATGCAAAATCTGGCTGACCCTTGCCGTAATAGTAACTCGCGGTGTTAACAAATGACTGCGCAAAGCCGGTAAGTGCTTCGTCGGATGCCATTTTCATTTTGCTCATTAGGATACTTATCAAGACTGATCTACCTTTCAAGTATGCTTCTTGACGGGTTTCTTTAGCCTTTGAGGATTTTATTAAGGTTTCTTTTATCCTCTTGTAGTCCTCAGGAAAAGTCTGTTTGAGTGTGGCATATGGCTCTGTCTTTACGATTTCGCTGTCGATACCTGTTATGGCTCGCCATTCTTCATACTTCGGCTGCACATATATATTCTTGAAGGCAATCAGGGCAAGGATTACCCCAACAAAAATTGTGTAGAACTTCGCCTTGCCTTTGTTCTTATCTCTAGCGAAACGGTTGGCAACAAACATGGCTATTGCACATATTGTTGCGCCAACGGCGAAATCGGTTATCAGTGTATCCATCCTTTCAGTACCCCTTCCCGGCTCTTGCTGAATGTAACATCAGCGGGACTTTATAACATGATGCTCAACGACTTGGCGTGCTTTTCTACCAAGTCCAGTACAGCTACTTGTCATAAATCAAAATAGACAAAGTGCATCCCTCATGCTCTCATATTTCTCCAAATCAGTGTCTATGTACCCGCACTCCAAGGCATAGGCGAGTTCAATGCAGATTTTGCCGAGCCGATTATCGATTGATTGTCTTATGAACTGTTTGTTTAAGACAAACCTAAGCTTGTTAGAAAAAGGCTCAATGAAGATGTATTCTTTGTTGTTTCTTCGCGTTATGTTGCGTGAGACGGTACGACACACTTGTGAGACGATCTGGACTGCCTCGTTGAACTGGGGATCGCTAGGATCAGAACCAATGGCACCAACTTTGGGGAACTTGAGCGTGAATTCATTGCCTTTTTCAGAATAACAATCCTCTTGGCAGTCATTTCTTTCGCAAAGTTCGACTTTCATCGCCTCTGCTGAAGGTTGATCAACAAAGAATGGAATAAGGTATTCTCCGGAGTATAGTTCCAATTCTTGATTCTTTTTATCACAGACACCAACGAAAAAGGGGATTCCAAGACCCTTTAGGTATTCTATCTTGCCTGAAATAGAGAAAGGCCTTCCGTTGCTCTTGATTTGAATAGCAAACGATTCTTTGGGTACAAGATAGTTATTGTTGCCGTCAACAATAATGTCAAACATGGTGCAGAAGAAATCAGAACCCAAATCATCTGCAATAGTCGATGGCTGGGAGATAAACGCAAAATTAGATAGTATATACCTCGCGAGATTTTCGCTCTGCCAGCCCTTCCTGAAATTAGCGAGATGTCTTTTCATTCCGATCTCCATTTATAACTTATAAGCTTTTTTCTGATGCTGCCGTTCAGTTTCAGAAAAAAGCTGTTGAACTATACCGCTTATACTTAGCTATGGGCTTTCAATGGTTCAGATTGTTGTATTAATATTGTTGTATCAAAGACAGACCCGGTTTGTTTATGCAGAGTATAAGATGCTTGTGATCCGGGAAGGACTGATTGAATGATTGAACCCCCCATAGTTTTTACAACTATATAATAAAATAATATTTTTTTGCAACAGAAAATTATTGTGATCCATAAAAACAGGTTCACAGGTGATCGGATACATGTGTTTATAGAACATCACTTGCTCTTCCTCATGGAGGTCCTCTATACTGTTGTGACGGAATTGCCTCTTTTCTTTTCATCCTCCTATGACAGGTGGGATATTCCGTAAAAAATGGTGGAACTCCAGTAATCAGGTTTAATATTGACATGCCAAACTGTATATGTTGAAATACCTGTTATGGCAAAAAACAAAATAAAGCAGGACATAAAAAAACCGGATATTGTGATGAGAACTTTTGCGTATACCATCCAATGGGTCAGAGAAAACCTGAAATTATGCATTGCCGGTATTGCGGCAATTCTCATAATCTGCGTTTGCGTCTTTGCATACACCATCTACGCAAAGAAACAGGACGATAAGGTCCAGTATATGCTTTCTCAGGGTATTCAGGGTTTCACAGAATTCAGCGCTACCGGCGGCGAAGAGGCTTTAAAAAAGGCCGAAGATGCCATGAACAAGGTTTTAAATGAAAAACGGAAAAAAACACAGAGTATAGCAAAGCTTTATCTCGGCAGGATTTATTATTTAAAAGGAAAGATAGAAGAATCAAAGAAGATGTATAAAGAAGTACAAAATGAATCAAATGAACCGGTTATTAAGATGCTTTCAGAAAATGCGCTAAACTATATTGAAAAAAAGCGATAGCATTAATTCCCTTGGCTCGCAAGCGAGCATGTTGAACAAATAAAATCCCATGAATATCCATGACTTTGCAGAAAGTAAAGGGTGCGACTTAAGGCAGATAATGGACTTTGCCTCCGGAGCAAACCCCTTAGGCCCGTCAAACAAGGCAAAACACGCCATAAGAAAAGGTATAAAACACCTCTCCTTTCCCCCTGATGAAGGAATCAGGTACTTAAAACGATATATCTGCAAAAGAGAGCGGATCAAAGAAAATAGTATCTTATTCGGACAGGATCTGTCCCATATACTCCATGCCGTAACAAATACAGCCTTGCCAAATAAAGTTTTTGCGTTGTCGCCTGTCTCGCTTGCATATAAGGCGGTTTTTAACAGGTACAATATGACGTTAATCACCTTTCCAGTGACAGAAAAGAACGGATTTCCCGTTGATATGACGAGTCTTATGGAGCATATCCGGGATGCAGATATGGCAGTGCTGGCAAATCCCCACGACATAACCGGCGCAACGTTGTCTGTGGAAGACCTGAATCGAATTGTTGAAGAAACGGACAGGCAAGGCAAAACACTGGTTATCGATGAAACGTATATCGAATTCACACAATCCGCAGCCCCTGTCCGACAGATTGTTGAATCCGAAAAAGCCATTATATTCAGGACATTTTCCGCCTTCCATGCTCTGTCAGGACTGCCTGCAGCTTATGCAATAGGCTCACCGGCACTGATTAGCAAAATAAGCGGCAACATCGTATTACCGCAAGTTTCTGCTTTAGCATATATGGCTGCCTTTGCCTCATTGAAGGACAAGGGGTATAAAGAGAGAACACAAAAGTTTATCAAAGAGGAAAAGCAATTCATCATGGAGAAGATAAAAGACATAAGCAGGCTGGAAATCTTTGACACGCCCTGTAATTTTTTCCTGCTGAAAATTCGTGAGCCGATAAAAGATCTGGAAGATTTGTTTCTGAAAAGGAATATTTTAATTGATACATACACAGATGACGCCGGGATCATATATATCAGGATGCCGTTAAAAACACACAAGTTTAATGCCCGTTTTATTAAAGTGCTGAGAAATATTGCAGGTTCAGACGGAAAAAACAAATAAATCATTTAAACAGTTTAAACCGTTCACACTGTTCAGTCCCCTTTAAAACCAAGCAGAGACTGGACACCAGCTTGCGTGAACACAGGAAATAGTACTTTAAATGTTTCATAATAAATTGGTGTGAAGATTGAATAAATACAAGCCCTTACAAACCAAAATAACAGGTAGAGAAAACTGCCCCATTATTTATCCCGGATTCACATAAACGTATATGTGAATCCGGGTTGAGTGGGCAACGGCATGGAAGAAATGCTTCAGATGTGGATGAGCTGTAAGCTTTGCAGGCCGCAGACTTACTGAACGTACGTCGGAGGATCGCAAAGCGAAGCAGATCGCCGCAGATGAGTATTTCAATCATGCCGTTGCCCGACCAAGAGAAAGTAGCTAAAATTGCTCAATAAGATGAAGCCTTTTAACATAACAACTGAAATCCAAAGGAGATTCAACATGAAAAGACTGCTTTTTATTGTCTCGTGCCTGCTTTTAATTATTGTTTATGGCTCAATCCTGCACGGCAATGAAAGCGAAATAAGAATCCTGTATATGAACGATTTTCATGGTTTTGCACAAAGCTATAAGCCTTATGGTTCAGAAGAATATGCCGGCGGCGTTGCATGCCTTGCATGGCTGGCAAATGAGCTCAGCAAGGAAAAACCGTCGCTCTTTCTCGCTGCCGGAGACATGATCCAGGGGAATAGCTGGGCAAACCTCTTTCAGGGGAAGTCCGTTATCGAAGTGATGAATGAAATGAAGTTTGATGCTATGGTTGTGGGGAATCATGAATTCGATTTCGGACAAAAAGCTTTAAAAGAAAGGATTGAAGAAGCTAAGTTTCCTGTTCTCGGTGCCAACGTAGTGTCAGATTGGCAGATGCCCGGAAAAGCTGAATTATCGCCTCTTAAGCCTTATGTGCTCAAAGAATTGAACGGGATAAAGACAGCAATCATCGGCATAACAACAGAGGAAATGCCGATAATAACGCACCCGAAAAACCTTACAGGTCTGAAATTTCTATCTCAGGTCGAAACAGCAGAGAAATATGTGAAAGAATTGCGGAACAAAGTGGATCTGATTATTGTCCTGTCGCATATAGGCTATCACCAGGATATGGTGCTGGCAGAAATGGTGGAAGGCATTGATATAATAGTCGGCGGCCACTCACACACAAAGGTTGAACGGCCTGCCTTAGTAGGAAAAACAGTGATTGTGCAGGCCTGGGAACACAGTAAGGTTCTTGGCGTCCTCGACGTTAAGGTTGCAGATGGTAAGATGACAGAGGTAAAGGACAGGCTTGTTGAAATAAAACAAGAACAATTAAATAAAGATGAGGCTGTTGCCTCAATTGTCGATAAATACAGCAAAAAGTTTGATGCACTTCTGCAGGAGGTTATCGGGGAAACAGAAACCGATCTTGACGGAAAAAATACAAGATGGGCTGAGACGAACTTCGGGGACCTTGTGGCTGATATTATAAGACAGACATCCGGCACACAGATAGCAATAATTAACGGGGGTTCCATAAGGACAAGTATTAAAAAGGGAGAAATAAAGACCGATGATATATATACAGCATTACCCTTTGATAATTACATCATCGCCTTCACCCTTACCGGAAAACAGATTCAGGAAACTCTGGAAAATGCCATATCATTAATAAAAAAAGGCGGAGGCAGGTTCCCCCAGGTTTCCGGCGTTACCTTCAGTTATGTGTTCTCCGGGGATAATCTCCCGAAAATTAAGGATATTTTTGTTGCAGGCGTGCCTCTGGAGCCTGATAAGCATTATACTGTCAGTACGAATGATTTCCTTGCAGCCGGCGGGGACGGGTATAAACTGTTCAGGGAAGCAATAAATGAATCCGGGGACTATTCGTTAACAGGAAGGGCAATAACAGGAAAGACCATTATTTACAACGACCCCGGCAGATGGTTAAGGGATATTGTCATTGACTATATTAAATCCAGAAAGAAGATAGCACCCGCCACAGAGGGAAGAATAGTTGAGATAAGGTAATGCCGGAATGTAATGAGCGTGTTTTCCGGGGCAGGCTTAATTACGGCATATTTAGAGTTTCACAAAAGTCTTATGGTATTAAAAAACTCTTAAATTTTCCATAATACTAAAGTGACAGAAACTTTTTACAAAGCTTATATCTAATTTACCAGTCTTAACTGGTCTTTTATCCTGTTCAGGTCATCTGCATATACTTTTTTCGGTTTAAAAACTGCGAGTTCTTTATCATCATACATAGCATATGTCGCTATGATGATAATATCGCCTTTCCTTGCCTTATGGGCTGCTGCACCATTTAAGCAGATCACGCCCGAGTCTTTTTCACCCTTTATTGCGTATGTAGTAAAACGTTCACCGTTTGTGACATTGTAGATCTGCACCTGTTCGTACGGTATGATTTCGGCAGCTTCCATAAGCGTTGCGTCTATAGTAATACTTCCTTCATAATCAAGGTTGCTTTCAGTGACCCTTGCTCTATGGATTTTTGATTTCATCATAGTCTTAAACATGGTAAGCCTCCGTCAAAATAGTATTGTCTATGAGTCTTGTCTTGCCTACACGGCAGGCAATAGCAAGGACTGCTTTGTTTCCTATCCTTTCGGTTTCAATAAGTGTCTCACCGTCGGATATGGTTACATATTCAATTTGTATACCTTCTTTTGTGCCTAAAATTTGTTTTGCTTCATTAATAAGAATGGATGCATCTCTCTCACCGTCTTTAAAAAGGCTTTCAACTTTTTTTATTGATGCATATATGAGGAGTGCCTTTTCTCGTTCAACAGGACTCAGATAAGTATTCCTTGAACTCATAGCAAGCCCGTCCGGTTCTCTAACAGTGGGAAAGGGGACAATTTCCAGATCCATATTGAGATCCCTTGTCATCCTCTCAATAACCTTCAACTGCTGGTAGTCTTTTTGTCCGAATACTGCAAAGTGGGGTTTGACGATATTAAACAATTTTGCAACAACTGTAGCTACACCGATAAAATGGCCTGTTCTTGTTTTTCCGCAAAGGTGGTCTTCCAGTTCCCTGACCTGTATATAAGTAGAATACCTCTCCGGATACATCTCGCTTGCGTCAGGAAAAAAGATGATATCGGTTTTTTCCCCTTCGAGGAGGTCCCTGTCCCGTTCAAAATCTCTCGGATATTTTGCAAGGTCTTCAGATGGTCCGAACTGGGTAGGATTAACAAAGATACTGACTACAACAACATCGCTGATTTCCCTTGCTTTCCTTACAAGAGAGAGATGGCCTTCATGGAGATAGCCCATGGTAGGAACAAAACCGATTTTTTTATCCTTTCGAAGTTCATCGGCAACTTCCTGCATCTCTTTTACTGTTTTTATAATCCTCATATCAAATCCTGATCCATTAACAGTTCATAGCAGCTTAATTCAAATTCCGCAATGTAAAATGTTTCAGCATCAATGGAAAGAGTGGGCGTCATCCGGAAATGTGCCGCCTCTGACCTCCTCAATATAGTCTTTTATCCCTTTTTCAACTTCTGTACGCAGGTTCAGATAATTCTTAACAAATTTTGGTCTGAAATCGCCAAGCAATCCAAGAAGGTCATGAATAACAAGTACCTGTCCGTCGCAATCCGGACCTGCACCTATACCTATTGTCGGAATGGACAGCATATCGGTAATTTTTTTTGAGATGTCTCTGGGTACACATTCCAGTACTATTGAAAATGCGCCTGCCTCTTCCACTGCTAACGCATCGGCAATCAACTTCTCTTCTTCTTTCTGCACCTTATAGCCGCCCATACGATGCACTGACTGCGGTGTGAGCCCGATATGCCCCATGACAGGGATATCTATATCAACAATGGCCTTAATGACTTCCTTCATTCCCACGCCGCCTTCAAGCTTTACTGCTTCGGCACCGGTTTCTTTTATCATTTTGCCGGCATTACGTCTTGCCTGCTCTGTACTTTCCTGGTATGACATAAAGGGCATGTCTATAACAACAAGGGCATTTTTTGTGGCCTTTACAACAGGTTTTGTGTGATGGATCATCTCTTCAATTGTTACCGGTATTGTATTGGGATAACCGAGCATGACTGAACCAACAGAATCTCCTACAAGAATTATATCAATTCCTGCTTGATCCATTATGCTTGCAAACACATAATCATAGGCAGTGAGCATAGCAAGTTTCTCTTTGCCTTTTCTCTCTCTTGCTGCCGGTACAGTCACTTTGTCCATTCAACCTCCTAAATAAAAAAGCCCTCTGAACGCGGTTCAGAAGGCTTAGAATTGTTCCATTTCCTTCCGTCTCGGTCCAGGGTCTGGATCCAAGCGGTATGTGACAGTATTAAAACAGTATTGAAAGGCAATGTCAATATATATTTATACTTTAATCCACATCTTCCATTAAGATAAGTATCGGCGTCGGGTTGTCTGGCCTGCCTTGACTTTTAACAAAAAAATCCCGCCGGAGGCGGGATTCACTTATTGTTTTATCAAATATTTATTCCAACGTTATATCCCCGAATTGAAGGCAATTCTTAAAGGCTTTGTACCGCTCGCGGATTTCTGCATATTCAAGCCCCTTAATCCTGTTGATACTGAAGTCCTCCACATTAAAAGATGCCATGACAGTTCCCATGATAATAGCCTGTTTAAGCGTTTCCGGTGAAGTATTGCCCATGTTTGCAATATAGCCCATAAAACCGCCTGCAAAAGTATCACCTGCGCCGGTCGGATCAAAAACTTCTTCCAAAGGAAAAGCAGGTGCAAGAAATACTTCTTCTCTGTTCAGCATTAGGACGCCGTATTCACCCCTTTTCACTACAATACAGGATGGGCCATATGCCATAATCTTCCGCGCTCCCTTTACAAGATTGTATTCCCTGGATATTTCCCTCAGTTCTGCCTCATTAATAACGAGCATATCAACTCTTTTTATAACATCAATCAGCTCATTGAGTTTGTTCTCTATCCAGAAATTCATCGTATCAAGGACAACTACTGCAGACGGTTTTTTAATCTGATCGATGACATAAGATTGCAGTACAGGATCAATGTTCGCAAGGAAAACAAAATCAGCTTCCCCGAAATCTTCCGGGACATGAGGTTTAAAGGTTTCAATAACATTCAGCTCTGTCTTTAGCGTAATTGCCTGGTTAAGGTCGTAGCCGTATTTCCCTTCCCACCTGAAGGTTTTTCCTTCATCAATTTTTATCCCGCTTAAATCAACATTTCTCGCTTTAAGGAATTCTATATCGCTTAAGCTGAAATCCTTTCCAACTGTAGCTACAATACCAACATCCGTGAAAAAGCTTGCTGCATTGGTAAAATGGAGAGCTGACCCTCCAAGGACATCAGGCGCTTTGCCGAAAGGGGTTTCTATGGAGTCATAGGCAACGGTCCCGATAACGAGGAGCTTTATCATGTACCCATCTCCCAGGAAGCAAGATATATCTTCTGTTCCTCCGTTAATTGATCTATCGTGATACCTGCTGATGCAAGTTTTAAAAATGAGATATTTTCATCTATCTCTTTGGGGACACTGTAGACCTTTTTCTCCAGTTTCTTGCCGGTTTTCCACATATATTCCGAGCATAATGCCTGGTTGGCGAAGCTCATATCCATAACATCCGACGGATGTCCTTCAGCGCAGGCAAGATTTACCAGCCTTCCTTCACCAAGAAGAAAGACCTTTTTATTCCCGGGAAGGGTATATTCTTCGATGAATTCTCTTATCCTTCTTTTTTTCTTTTTCATTGACTCAAGGGCATCTATGTCAATCTCAACATTAAAATGCCCGGAATTTGCGATAATTGCACCGTCCTTCATTTTTTTGAAATGTTCCGCCCGAAGCACATGTATATCTCCGGTGGTCGTTACGAATATATCACCTCGCTGACAGGCATGTGCCATATCCATCACCTCGAAGCCGTCCATATGCGCTTCCAGCGCCCGGAGCGGGTCAACTTCCGTGACAATTACATGCGCACCGAGCCCCTTTGCTCTCATGGCAACACCCTTGCCGCACCATCCGTAACCGGACAAAACAAAGGTTGCGCCGGCAAAAAGGATATTTGTGGCCCTGATAATGCCGTCAATTGTGCTCTGTCCTGTGCCGTACCTGTTATCGAACATATGTTTCGTATATGCATCGTTTACCGCTACGATGGGGAAGCATAGTACGCCTTCTTTTTCCATACTTTTCAGTCTTATCACACCTGTTGTTGTTTCTTCTGTTCCGCCTATAACATTTCCGATCAGTTTCTTTTTCTTCTTTTCATCGAGTTTTAAAAACCAGTTTTTTATAGAGCCGTGGAGCGCATCGTATCTTTTCAAGGCGATCATATGCAGAGCCCCGACAAGGTCAGCACCGTCATCCATGGTAATATTCGGCATAAAGGCAAGGGCCTTCATGATATGTGTATAATATTGTTCCTCATTCTCCCCCTTGATTGCATAAGTTGGAATTTCCATATGTTTTGCAATGGCAGCAGCAACATCATCCTGTGTACTTAAAGGGTTTGATGCACAGATCGCTACATCCGCGCCGCCAGCTTTCAGTGTCCTCGCAAGATTTGCCGTCTCTGTGGTAACATGCAGGCAACAGGAAATTCTTACACCTTTTAAAGGCTTTTCTTCTGCGAATCTCTCCCGTATCTTCCGTAAAACAGGCATCCTTCTTTCTGCCCACTCAATTTTATCGTAGCCCTGATCTGCCAGGGCTATATCTTTCACATCATATTCCATCTTTCCTCCTAATTTTTTCAAGGTTTACGTAATTGTCGCAATAAAATCAAGGTTAAGCTATCCGGCGATTGTCAGACTTTAAAAGCCTTAAATTTAAGGTATTATATAGTAAACCGTGAGTCTTATACGGTGAACTGTTCTGTATTACTGCTATATTCCTGCTATCTTTCTGATCGCATCTACCATATCAAGCCGTTCCCAGGTAAACTCTTCCTCGTTTCTTCCAAAATGTCCGCCACATGCGGTCTTTTTGTAGATTGGCCTGAGAAGATTAAGCCTTTCGATAATTTTCCTCGGCCTCATATCAAAAAGCTCGTTCACGATCTGGGCAATTCTGTCAGGGTTTATTTTTGCCGTTCCCTTGGTATCGATCATAACTGAAACAGGCTGAGCAACACCTATGGCATAGGCAAGCTGTACTTCAAGCCTGTCTGCAAGACCGGCAGCTACAAGGTTCTTCGCAATGTAGCGTGCCATATATGAGGCACTTCTGTCTACCTTTGAAGGGTCTTTACCGGAAAAAGCTCCTCCGCCGTGGCTGCCAAAACCGCCGTATGTATCAACAATAATCTTTCTTCCTGTCATACCGCAGTCACCTTTGGGTCCTCCTACAACAAATCTACCTGTAGAATTGATATAGATTTTAGTCTTCTCGTCCATCAGTTCAGGAGGGATTACCTTTTTTATCACCTCTTCAGTGATTCCTTCCCTTATTGCAGCTATAGATACATCAGGGTTATGCTGAGCAGCAATTACCACTGCATCAACCCTAACCGGTATCCTGTCAATATATTCTATAGTTACCTGGCTTTTTCCGTCAGGCCTCAAGAAATTCAATATATTCTTTTTTCTCACCTCTGCCAACCTGGTTATCAGCTTATGGGCATACATGATAGGCATGGGCATAAATTCCGGCGTTTCATTACAGGCATACCCAAACATCGAACCCTGGTCGCCGGCTCCCTGCTCATGGTCATCTGACTCATTTACACCCATTGCAATATCAGGCGACTGTTCATCTATTGTTGTGATAACTGCACATGTTTCCCAGTCAAACCCCATAGCTGAATTGTTGTAACCTATATCTTTAACAGTCTGTCTGACGATATCCGGCACATTTGCATATACGCTTGTGGTGATTTCCCCGCCAACTAGCGCCATTCCTGTCGTAACTAATGTTTCACATGCTACCCTGGATTTTGGATCCTGTTCAATCAATGCATCAAGTATTGCATCAGATATCTGATCGGCCACCTTATCAGGATGCCCCTCTGCCACAGATTCTGATGTGAATAGATACCTGCTCATTCCCATATTTTTGCCTCCTGTTTTTTAATATTATCGTGTTAAGTTATAAACTTAGCACAGAATTACTGTTTTTTATAATTTTATATTAAAATCCTCCGGAAAAAATCTCGCCATCTCTTTTCTCAGTAAGGATTCACCTTCTTTTGCGGATTCTATGCTCAAAATTTTATTCAATAATTCTTTACAATAGCTGTGCTCAAGTTTGCGGATTATTTTTTTGATCTTCGGGATAGAATATGCGTTCATGCTCAGTTCATCAAGCTCCAATCCGAGCATAATCGGCGTATACAGGGGTTCACCGGCAATTTCTCCGCATAATGCAACCTCAATTTTATGAGCATGGGCATTTTCAACAGTCTGCTTTATTATTCTTAGTACAGCAGGATGAAGCGGTTCGTAAAGATATGATACATATTCATTTCCTCTGTCAATAGCGAGAGAATATTGAATGAGGTCGTTTGTTCCTATGCTGAAAAAGTCTGCCTCAGGTGCAAGCATATCGCTTATCATGCAAGCCGACGGCACTTCCATCATGATACCTATTTTTATATCTTTATTAAAATTGACTCCCTTAATGGTCAGTTCCTCCATGCATGCTCTTATGATCTCTTTTACCTTTCTTACCTCTTCAATACCTGAGATCATAGGAATTAATATTTTCAAAGGACCATAGGCGCTTGCCCGCAATATACCCATAAGTTGGGATTTAAAAATTTCTGTCTCTCTCATGCATAGTCTTATTGCCCTTAAACCCATTGCAGGATTTATTTCTTTCGGGATATCAACATTGGAGGTCAATTTGTCTCCACCTATATCCAGGGTTCTTATTGTTATGTATTCCAATGATTTATTTTCTGCGAGCTTTTTGTATATCTGAAAATGATCCATCTCGGTAGGCAGAGTTTTGTTTGACAGGTAGATATATTCGGTTCTATAGAGGCCTACTCCTCTGGCACCATATTTTTCAATGATATCCATCTCCGCCAGAAATTCAATATTTGCACCTATTTTAACTCTGAATCCATCCTTTGTTTCAGCCTTTAGTTTTGCAGTCCTCAAGAGCTCCCTTCTCTGGTTTTTGAGATGAAGGTGCTTTGCAATGTAACCTCTTTGCACATCTTTCGTAGGATTGATTATTACAATACCTTCCTCGCCGTCGATTATAACTGTGTCATTGTTTTTCACAAGACTCGTGATATTACCGGTACCAGCAACTGCCGGGATTTCAAGCGCCCGGGCAATAATCGAGGTGTGTGATGTGCGCCCGCCTACATCAATAGCAAACCCGAATATTTTATTGAGGTTCAGCTGAATGGTGTCTGCAGGAGACAGGTCATGGGCAACTATTATTGTTTTTCCTTTTATACCAACATTATCTATATCTGATACTTTACCTTTTACAAGTATTCTTACAAGCCTTTCGTATATATATTTAATATCCTGGCCGCGCTCTCTCAGATAGGCATCTTCAACTTTCTCGAAGCTTGTGAGGAACTTTGATACAACAATATCAAGAGCCCATTCTGCATTTATTTTTTTCTCTCTTATTGCATCAATTACAGCATTTGAAAAATAAACGTCCTGAAGAATCATCATATGCGCATCAATAATAAATGCGTGCTTCCTTATCTCATCATCCAGTATTGTTTCTTTAATACTTTTAAGCTCATCTATGGCATTTTCTGCGGCTTGCCGGAATCTATTGATCTCGTTTTCTATGGATTCTTTCCTGATGGAACGTCTGCTGATAGATATCTTACCCCTTTCAAGCAGGCGTATTTTCCCAAGGGTTATACCGGATGAAACCCCTATACCTTTCAGAATCTTGTTTGAAGAAACATCTTCACTCATGTCTCGTAAAACCCGTCTTCAATTAATTGTCCAAGTTCTTTAAAAGCCTTTTCCTCATCGGTTCCATCAACTTTTATTTTAACTTTACTCCCCAGAGGACATGCAAGCATCAAAAGACCCATTATACTTTTTCCGTTCACCTCTGTACCATCCCTTTCAATCCATATGCTTGAGTCAAATTCATCTGCTTTTTTCACAAATGTAGCTGCAGGCCTTGCATGAAGACCCAGCCTGTTTTTTATAACAAAAACACCCTCCACCACTTTATCTTATGCCTTCTTTCTTGTTTTTAATATATCTGTTGCAAGGTAAATGTTGCTTTGACCATATTGAGTAATAAAGCTGGCAAGTTCATCCAGCGGTCTTCCCTCACGGTAAGTAATAAGTTTAATTAACATAGGCAGGTTTACTCCGGCAACAACTTCAACCTTTCCTTCGTTCAGCAAAGACAGGCTTATATTGGAAGGTGTGCCGCCGAACATGTCCGTCATTATCAATACACCATCACCTTTTTCAACAGAGCTTACAGCATCCGTAAGTCTTTTCTTGATTTTATCTACATCTTCGTCAGGAAAAATATCAACCGATTCAAATTGTTTTTGCTTACCTACTATCAGCTCGGTGGCTGCTACCATCTGTTTTGCCAGGTTAAAATGGGCTATCACTATAATCCCGATCATTATGCCTCCTTGCCGTACCATTTCCATTCATTATTATTTATCAATATCCCTGTGAATCGTCGATACATCATAATGCATGCACAAAAGCTTCTCTAAGAGTTTGCTTGTAATAAAAACAGATCGATGCTTCCCCCCGGTGCATCCAAAGCATATGGTTAGATAACTTTTACCTTCTTTTTCAAATAGCGGTATAAGATATAACAAAAAATCCAAAAGCAAAAGAAAATATTTATTATAAACATCGTTGGACATAATATATTCAGATATCTCTTCCGAAAGACCTGTTTTATCTTTCAAACCCTCAACAAAAAAAGGGTTCGGTAAAAACCTTACATCCAGAACCATATCTGCTTCAAGTGGTATCCCGTAAGCATAACCAAAGGACATGAGGTTTATTTTCATTTTATATTCAGTATGGCTGTAATTTTTGAGCGCAAAACGTCTTAGTTCGTGAGGAGTAAGAGCTGAAGTGTCTATTACTTTGTCTGAAATATCTTTTATCCATCCTATAAGTTCTCTCTCTTCTTTTAATGCATCTTTTATGTTTGAATTGGCATTCAAAGGATGGAGTCTTCTTGTTTCCTTGAATCGTTTAAGCAAAACCTCGTCAGAGCTCTCAAGAAAAATAAGTTCTGCTTCAGGTTGCTTTTTGATACGTTTAAGAATCTTCTTGCCTAAGTCAAAAAATTCCTTTTCCCTTATATCTATGACAAGCGCACACTTTTGTACTTTATCGCCTAACATTTTTGAAAGTAATGAAAAATTTTTCAGCAAAACAAGTGGAAAATTGTCTACACAAAAATAGCCTGTATCTTCAAGTGCTCTTAAGAATGTTGTCTTTCCTGAACCTGAAATGCCGCTGAGAATTATGAATTTCAAGATATTTCTTCCACCTTCATGGATTTCAGCATTTTTTCCTCCAGTTCTAAGGCAGTATTGATCCCCTGCTTTTTAAGAATGTAATTTCTACAGGCAAGCTCAATAATTGTAGATACGTTCCTCCCCGGACTGATTGGAATCCTTACCAATGGTAAATCAATACTCAGAAGCCTGTATTTATCTTCCTGAAAACCAATTCTGTCATACTCTTCCTTCTGGTTCCAGTCAACCAGTTCAACTACAAAATCAATCTTTATTTTCTTTCTCACAGAAGAAACCCCGAAAAGACGACCTATATCTACGACACCTATACCTCTTATCTCTAAAAGATTTTCAATCATTTCAGGCGATTCTCCATAAAGATCTATGGCGCCCATTTTTTTTACATATACTACATCATCAACTATAAGTCTGTGTCCTCTCATAATAAGTTCAAGGGCGTTTTCGCTTTTTCCGATACCCGGTCTTCCTATAATCAGGATCCCAACTCCCATAATGTCTACTAAAACCCCGTGAACGGTTGTAGAAGGAGCAAGTTTTTCTTCAAGAAGCTTAGTGATCCTTTCAATAAACACTGAAGTCGTAAGCCTGGAGCGTAGTAAGGGTATACCCTTTTCTTCTGTTTCTGTAAGGAAATATTCCGGAACCTTGAGATTACGTGTTACTATGAAACAGACCACATCGTGCTTACAGAGTTCTTTAATTATTTTCAGACATTCCTGGTTTTCAATCGATCTCAGATATGAGATTTCAGTGCTGCCGAGGATTTGAACTCTATGGGGGTGCAGATATACAGTATGACCTGTAACTACAAGCCCGAGCTTCTGTATTCTCTGATTGTATATCTTTCTTGAAAGACCTTTGAACCCGGAAATAACCTCCAATTCCAATCCGTATGATTTGTTGTCGTTGAGTTCCTGAACCGTTACGCCCTTCATCGGTTTTTACTTATTAGTTTTTGGATTTCAGGTTTTTTAAAAAACGAAAGTGTCAATGTCAAATCTTTCTGTCCTCTTCGATAATACTGCTGTATATTTCATGTGAATCATTCAAATCCATAAGTTTCTTTTTAAATGAAGGATCGCGCAATAGTTTTGAAATGCGCGACAATGTTTTGAGATGCAGGTTTGCCGAATCCTCAGGTGCAAGCAGCAAGAAGAAGATCCGAACAGGTTTTCTGTCAACTGCATCAAAGTCTACACCGTTTTTTGATTTTCCAAAAACGCAAAGGATATTGTTTATGCCCTTCATCTTGCCGTGAGGTATTGCAACGCCATCGCCTATTCCTGTGCTGCCGAGCTTTTCGCGCTCAAGGACAATATCAACCACTTTTTCAACATCCTTGATAAGGTTTGCCTCCTTTAAAACACTGACAAGCTCAAAAAGGGCTTCTTTTTTCCCTTTGCTTTTTATATTTGACACAACACAGGATTCTCTGAGTATATCTTCTATTCTCATACAGGCTTTCCTGTCGTTTCAATCAGGCCAAAATTCCCGTCTTTTCTCTTGTAAACTACACAGATATTACCCATTTCGGTATTGCTGAATATGATGAAACTATCCCCGGATGCTTCAAGCTGCATAATGGCTTCTTCCGGGTCCATTGGTTTTGCATTAATAGCCTTTGTCATAATAATTTTCGATTCTGCTTCTATGTTTGCAGAAACAGCGCGTTTTGGCTTATTTTCTCTGTATTTTTTCAGCTTATCCCGATACCTTGTGAGTCTTCTTTCAAGTTTATCAAGTATTTTATCTACAGCAGCATGCATATCATCCATAACTTCATGGGCATTTATAACAACACCATTCAAAGTGAACATGACATCTATTCTATATCTGTATTTTCTTTCAAGCGAAAGTACTGCATGTACATCAAGAGGCACTTCAACAAATTTCTGTAATCTTGTAAGTTTTTCTTCAGCATATTGTTTTAGATTATCATCCGGATTAAGATGCCTGAAACTTATTGTTATATCCATGTTGCCTCCAATGATCAATTCGGCTTTAACCATCAGTCGTCAGTTTTTATTGCCAACCGCTGATTGTCTACAGCCGTTTATTTAAAAAATAAGGTTGGTGCATACCCAACCTTATTCAACAAAGTTACCAGATATGGCACACCTTGTCAATCCAATTTACTCCTCGACTTTTCTTTGCCGGGAAGAGTCTATATTGAGTATTTCTCTATACTTTGCGATTGTTCTTCTTGCAATTTTTATGTCCCGTTCTGTCTTCAAAAGTGAAACCAGCTCATCATCGGTTAAGGGGTTCCTCTTATCTTCTTTTCCAATATATTCTAAAATCAAATCCTTTATAATGTTTGTAGAAAGTTGATCTCCTTCCTCCTGGTATATACCTGTGGGAAAGAAGAATTTTAATTCAAAAACTCCAAACTGGGTACTCATATATTTGTTAGTTGTTATCCGGCTTACCGTAGATTCATGGACACCTACGTCCAATGCAATGTCTTTCAATATCATGGGTTTTAAAAATCGTACACCTCTCTCAAAGAACGCTTCCTGGAATTTTACGATGCTTTTCGAAACGTTGAAGAGGGTTTTTTGCCGCTGCTTTAAACTTTTTATAAACCATTCCGCCTGTTTTAGTTTTTTCTTGATATATCTTTTTGTTTCACCATCAACATTGCCGGCTGCATAAATGTCTATATAGTAACCATTAAGCTTAAGATCCGGTATATTATCATCGCTTAAATATACTTCAAAACCATCTTCTCCCTTTATTACATAAACATCAGGCACAATATAAGACGTAAAATCATCACTGAAGTTTCTTCCCGGCTTCGGGTCAAACTCTTTTATTTTGTTAAGAACATCCTGGATTTTGTCCGGGGCATATCCTGTTTTTTTTACAATTTCATTAACATTTACTTTCGGGTACAGATCAAAGTATACGTTCATTATATCTTCGAATACAAAATCCTTTACCCCCTTTGATTCATATTGGAGAAACACGGATTCCCTCAGGTTTCTTGCACCAATCCCGGCAGGGTCAAGCTTTTGAACTTTTTTAAGAACGCTTTCAAGCAACTCCGTAGTGTACCCGGATGCTTTTGATATCTCCGGGATAGGATCAACCAGATATCCATTATCATCAATATTTTCGATAATCCATTCAGACGCTATACGCTCATTCGAATCTGTGAATGAAAACCCTATCTGCCAACGCAGATAATCCCTGAGATTATATGTCTTTTTTACAATATTTTCATAGTCAGGATACTCCTTATCATCTCTGCCTACGAATTCCTCTGAAGAAGTGTATCTTTCAAAAAGTTCTTCTGTATTTTCCTCCTCCTTAATCTGTTCTTCTGCAGGCTCTTGCTCGGTTGCTTCTAAAATGGGATTTTCTTCGAGCTCCTGTTCAATTGCCTCAACCAATTCCAGTTGTGACATTTGCAAGAGTTTTATTGCCTGCTGAAGCTGCTGAGTCAATACGGGGAGAAGTCTCTGTGTTTGTTTAAGCTCCAACATCTATTTTGAATTCCTCGCCTAAATATACCTCTCTTACCATCTTATCACCTGCCACGCTTTCCGGGGTACCTTCAAGAAGCACCTTGCCGTTATTCACGACATAGGCCCTGTCGCAAATGGGTAGAGAGTCTCTTACATTATGGTCGGATAAAAGTATACCTATATCTTTATTTTTTAAACCGTTTATGATCTTTTTTAAATCGGAAACAGATATGGGATCTATGCCTGAAAAGGGCTCATCGAGCAACATAAACCTGGGGGAAATCATGAGAGCTCTTGCAATCTCCAGTCTTCTCCTTTCACCCCCTGAAAGCGAGTCAGCATTGTTTTTGGATAAATGATCAAGCTTGAATGCCTCGAGCAGTTCCGTTACCTTATGTTCCATTGATTCTTTGGCCATATCGTTAAATTCAAGAATAGATAAAAGATTATCCTCAACGCTCATTTTCTTGAAGACAGAAGGCTCCTGGGGCAGATAGGTAATGCCTCTTCTTGCTCTCATAAACATGGGCAGTGTAGTAATATCATCAGCATTAAGAAGTATTCTGCCGCTGTCCGGTTTCGTAAATCCGATAATCATGTAAAATGTGGTGGTTTTACCTGCACCATTCGGACCAAACAATCCGACTATCTCGCCTGTTTTTATATATATGGAAATATCGTCAACTACCTTCCGTGAATTATAAGACTTCGTGACGCTCTCAGTGAAAAGTTTGAATATTTCAGGCATTACTTCTCCATTCTCATCTTTGGTTTATTTATAGAAAATTTTCTGCTTGAAAGGCTATATACGATTGACTCTCCTTCCATATCCACATTGTCCCTCAATATTTTTGGTCTCTCAGTCAACACAACCTTATCTTCTTTAAGATAATATACTGCCTTCTCGCTTTTCGCAATAGTCCCTTTGGAAATCAATCGCACCTTTCCTCTTGCATCTATTCTTTCCATTTCGTTGTCTTTACTGAAAAGATACAGTCTATCGCACAGCAGGTTTATGTCCTGGCCCTTCATGATGACTTTGCCATCAAGGATATAGACATTTTCTTTCATATTGTATGTAAATCTGTCAGACTCAAATCTGTATCTACCCTTATCGGTTTCTATGTATCCCGTAACATCTCTTTCGATTCTTACGATTCCCTGTTCTGTGCTGGCTGTTAAACCGACACCTCTGAGGGTTAGCTTCGTGCCCTGGATATCCACAGGTGCACTCGTGTTTGTAAGTCCTTTTTTGAAATCAAAATCCATATACCTGCTTGTAAGCCTGTAACCGCTTTTATAAATAAAGTCTACATTCTCAACAGTACCTTTTTCTTCTTCCGTGTTCATCGTACCTTTTGTACCTTTGAAAGAAACAACAACACCGTCCTTCGGCATATACTTACCTGCAAGATCTTCCATCTCTATAACCGGTTTGTCTATATGTTTACGCGCAGTTTTTGCGATTATCTCCCAGTCTATTGTCCCCTTTTTCTCTGCAGAATACTTCACATCCTTGAAGACAATAACCTTTTTCTCTTCATCCAATATAGGGATAGATATTCTTACAGGTTTTTTAACAAAAAAATAGAGTGCTAAGAGGAGGCTTGCAATTATAAACCCTGAAGCTATATAAACAATAACCTTTCTGTCTTTCATCTATCACCATAACTACCTAAAAATTGTCTTCCTGTCTACTCATTTTTAAGTTAACATTTACACTATTTTAGCCTTCAAAAGGTCGTGAATATGTATTATCCCGACGGGATTTGTTTCACCCTCTCTATCCAGAACAAAAAGTGACGTTATAGAAAATTCTTCCATCTTTTTTAACGCATACACTGCAAGCGAATCTTTCAACATAGTTTTCGGATTACTTGTCATTATATCAAAGGCCTTTTTTTCCAGGATGTTTTCCTGTTTTTCAATTGCTCTTCTCAGGTCACCATCCGTTATTATGCCCATAAGCTCTTCTTTGTGGCTGTAAACCCCAACTACTCCGAGCCTTTTTGAGGTAATCTCAAGAATTGCATGTTTCATAAGAGTGTCCTGATATACTTTAGGCACAGCATCTCCGGTATGCATCAGGTCTTCCACCTTAAGCAAAAGCTTTCTTCCCAACGTGCCTCCGGGATGCAGTGAAGCAAAGTCTTCAATTCTAAAACCCCGCATCTCCATCAGGGCTACGGCAATTGCATCGCCCATTGCGAGTGTTGCAGTAGTACTTGATGTAGGCACTATATTGAAAGGACATGCTTCATCAACATTAATACTGAGAACTACATCGCCGTATTGTGCTATTGATGAATCTGTATTACCAGTAATAACAAGGGTAGCAATATCCATTCTTTTTATCCAGGGCAGTATACCTATAACTTCGTCTGTTTCTCCGCTGTTGCTGACAACAATCAGCACATCGCCTTTTTGCAGCATGCCAAGGTCTCCATGTAACGAGTCTGCAGGGTGGAGGAATAAAGCAGGTGTGCCCACACTTGACAATGTTGAAGCAATTTTTTTACAAACAAGGCCTGATTTACCGATACCGGTAAGCACTACTCTCCCTGAACATTTAAATATGATATTGACTGCTCTTTCAAAGGTATTATCAAGTCCTTCCATTACCTGAAGAATTGCTTCGGCCTCTTTTCTTAATACATCCTTGCCTATTTCTATTATTGAAGTTCCAGGTGCTGTATTTTGTGGTTCAGATTTCAAAATCCTGTTTTTCGGAGACCCCTTACTACTGACCCCTGACCCCTTTTTCATAGAACTTCCTCTATGTTTTTCAACGTTTTCAGTATAACGGGCAGATCATCGAGGGCAACAGAGTTTTCACCATCACATAGCGCCTTTGACGGATCAACATGTGTTTCCATAAATATGCCGTCAACCCCGACAGCAATTGCTGCTCTTGCCAGCGGGAAAATAAATTCTCTTTCTCCGCCTGAACGACCCGATGCCGCCCCGGGTTTCTGAACACTGTGGGTTGCATCAAATATGACAGGATATCCAAATTCTTTCATAATCGGTATAGATCTGAAGTCATTTACCAGCGTGTTATATCCGAAGCTTGTCCCTCTCTCAGTAATCAATATCTGCCTGTTTCCGGTAGATACGACTTTGTCTATAGCATACTGTATATCATATGGAGACAGGAATTGACCTTTCTTGATATTCACGGGTTTACCCGTCTTTCCACATGCAACAAGCAGGTCTGTCTGTCTCGAAAGGAGCGCAGGGACCTGGAGGACATCAACCACACGGGCTGCCATGAACGCTTCTTCAACGCTATGTACATCTGTTAATATTGGTACGCCGAAAGTTTCCCTGACTTCAGAAAGTATCTCCAGCCCTTTTTCTATGCCAAAACCGCGGAAGCTTCCCACCGATGTTCTATTTGCCTTGTCGTATGAGGATTTGAAAATAAAAGGAATATGTAAATCTCCGGTTATTTTCAAAAGTCTTTCTGCAATTGTCAGGGTTATGTCTCTCCCCTCAATAACGCAGGGCCCCCCGATAAATACAAAAGGCCTTTGTCCCATCCTTATATGTCCGATATTTACTTGTCTTTGCATTTTAGTCTTTCTTGCCCATAATTTAATGATGCTTTGATAAAATCTCTGAAAAGGGGATGTGGATTAAAAGGTTTAGATTTGAATTCAGGATGGAACTGGCACCCTAAAAACCATGGGTGATTTTTAAATTCAACTATCTCAACAAGTGTTTCATCAGGAGATATACCTGTAACGGACAGCCCGCATTCCTCAATCTGTCTTAAAAAAGACATGTTGAACTCGTACCTGTGCCTGTGTCTTTCATGGATTAAATCATGTTTATATGCCATTTGAGCAAGGCTTCCCTGTTTTAATTTACAGGGATAAGCGCCGAGTCTCATGGTGCCGCCTTTATCGGAATGTTTGTCTCTCTTTTGAATATTATTTTCTCTATCTGTCCATTCCTCAATAAGATATATGGAAGGGCAACTTGTATTTTCATTAAATTCCGTACTATGGGCATCTGCAAATCCGGCAAGATGTCTGCATGCTTCGACAACTGCAAGCTGCATACCAAGGCATATACCGAAAAAAGGGATTTTATATTCACGTGCATGCTGTATGACGGCAATCTTGCCTTCAACCCCTCTATCCCCAAAGCCTCCGGGCACCAGTATGCCGTCAACATCTCCCGGAACAGGTGCCCCGCCCCTCTCAATTTCTTCTGAGTCCACATACCTGATATTGACCTTGCAGCTGTTTGCTATCCCTCCGTGCGCAAGGGCCTCGTTCAAACTCTTATATGAGTCTTTCAGCTTGACGTATTTACCGACTACTGCAATTTCTACCTGATATTCCGGATGCTTTATCGTATTAACAATTCGTTCCCATTGGGAAAGGTCCGGTTTTTTTGACCAGATATTCAGCAGGCTGGTTATCTTTTCGTCGAGTCCTTCCTTGTGATAAATCAGAGGAACTTCATATATTGCGCCTACATCTTTTGCCATTATAACTGCATCTTTTTCAACATTACAAAAAAGCGCTATCTTATCTTTCATCTCCTGCGGGAGATCGCCTTCGGTCCTGCACAACAAAATATCAGGCTGGATACCGATCCCTCGCAATTCCTTTACACTGTGCTGTGTCGGTTTTGTCTTCATCTCATCAGCAGTTTTAATTAAAGGAACCAGCGTAAGATGTATAAACAGTGAATTTTCCTTGCCCAGGTCATTGCGAAGTTGACGTATTGCTTCGAGAAAGGGCAGGCTTTCGATATCGCCAACCGTACCCCCGATCTCCACTATTACTACGTCTATGCCGTCATCCACATCGAGGATTCTTCGCTTTATTTCATTGGTAATGTGCGGTATGACCTGAACGGTTCCACCAAGATATTCGCCTCTTCTTTCTCTTGAAATGACGGTATCATAGACCTGTCCGGTAGTAAAGTTGCATTTTCTTGAACCTGTAGCATTTGTAAACCGCTCATAGTGGCCCAGATCCAGATCTGTTTCCGCCCCATCATCAGTAACAAAAACTTCTCCATGTTGAAAAGGACTCATTGTACCAGGATCAACATTGATATAAGGGTCCAATTTCATGAGCATCACAGCAAGTCCTCTCGATTCAAGGAGTGCGCCTATGGATGCAGAGGCAAGCCCTTTGCCAAGAGAAGATACTACCCCACCTGTTACAAAAATGAATTTTTGTCTCATGCCTGTTTTCCTTTTATTAATTGCTCAATCAGCGCTTCGCCATCCAGTATCAAATCACCCGAACGTTCATCATATCCTGTCGGGCAGCCGTTTCCTTTCCTGCCTTTTTCAAATATTACATAAGGGACCGGGCATGCATGATGTGTCTTCATTGTTATGGGCGTTGCATGATCTGTAACAATGAGCATTCTTACCTGCTCCCCGATTTTTTCATATATACTGCCCACCACTTCGCTATCAATATGTTCGATGGCTTTAATTTTTTCATTTACATTTCCGTTGTGAGACGCCTCATCAGGAGCCTCTATATGAATGTATACGATGTCGTGGTCCTTGAGGAGTTCTAGGGCTCTTGCTGCTTTTGCACTGTAGTCTGTATCCAGGTAACCGGTTGCCCCCTCCACATGGGGCGTATCAAAACCAATGAGACTGCTTATTCCTTTTATCAGGTCTACCGCTGCAACAGTTGCCCCTCGTACACCATATTTTTCAAAAAATAATGGAAATTGCGACCTCTTTCCCTGTCCCCAAAGCCATATGCTATTGGCAGGAACCTTGCCGGTTTCTTCCCTTGTCTTATTTATCCGATGTTCCCGGAATATTTCCTGAGAGTTCTTCATTAAAGCAATAATTTTATCTGCGCCTTTTCCTTTCGGGAGATAGGATAAAATATCTTTCCCTGTAATATCATGGGGCGGTGTTGTTTCCATTTCGAAGAGGCCCTTATTCCATAACATGATATGCCTGTAGCTGATACCCGGGAAAAAAGTGAATTCGCCGCTGCCTGTCTCCCTTTGTAGAGCATCTATAAGAACTCTTGCCTCATCTGTTGTGATATGGCCGCTGCTGTAATCAGTCATAATAGTACTGCCGGAGAGATTTGTAAGATAAACAAGGTTGCATCTGAATGCCACATCTGCCTCTCCCATTTTTATGCCCATGCCGGAGGCCTCTATGGGTGCCCTTCCTGTATAGTATTTTGCAGGACTGTAACCAAATATCGACATGCAAGCCACATCGCTCCCCGGGGAAAATCCTTCCGGTATAGTCAATACCTTGCCGCAGGCGCCTTCCCTTGCCATCATATCCATATATGGTTTATGTGCAGTCATAAGCGGCGTTTTACCGCCAAGTTCATCAAGCGGAAAATCAGCCATACCATCGCCGATGATAACTATATATTTCATCTTACCTGTCTTTGTCTTGCCTTTAAGATCATTATAGGCCCTATAAGACTACTTATAAGACCTATAGTTTTTTGCTCTTACGCCGGTCCTTGCTCGATCCTGATGTGTACACTTTCTCCCTTTATAAAAGGCAGTTTATCTATCTTCACCTTTGCTGCTTTCAGGTTTTTTTCTATTGCTTCGTGGGTAAGCATCACGATAGGAACATAGCCTCTCTCCTCTCTACCCTTCTGGATAACAGCAGAGATGCTTATATTGTATTCCGATAATATTCCGGAAATTTTTGAAAGCACACCCGGACTGTCCTGGGCAGTAACTCTCATGTAATAAGGTACGGATATATCTTCGCCTTTCCTTATTTTCAGCTTTTTGTTGATCTGTTTTGGAACCAGTGTCTTTGATTTTTTTTCCTTAATCCTCGAAGCCATGTCCACAATATCACTTACTACAGAACTTCCTGTAGGATCACTGCCGGCTCCCTTTCCATAATAAAGATTGGGACCGATCCTGTCGCCTACAATATACACGGCATTGTAAACTCCGTTTACATTGCTCATCAAATGACCAATTGGGATCATGGCAGGCTCAACGCGCGCATCTATGAGATCATTTTCCTCTTTTGCCAGTGCAAGGAGTTTGATCTTGTATCCGAATTCTTTTGCAAATCCTATGTCTATCGGCTCAATCTTCGATATTCCGCCCGTTACCATATCACTCATTTTTATCGGACAGTTAAAAGCCAGACGTACCAGTATGGATAATTTATGGGCTGCATCGATCCCTTCTATATCAAGGGTTGGGTCCTGTTCAGCAAAACCCAGTTTTTGGGCATCCTTCAGCGCATTGCCAAAACTTACTCCTTTTTCGGTCATTTCAGTAAGAATGTAGTTGCTTGTACCGTTTAAGATACCAAGAATGTAATAAATCCTGTTTCCGACGAGGCCGTCACGTATTGCTCTTATTACCGGGATACCACCGCAGACGCTTGCTTCAAAGCCTATCTCACAGCCCGCTTTTTCAGCAAGACCGAATATTTCATCCCCTTTTTCGGCAAGGAGGGCTTTATTGGCAGTTACAACCCATTTTTTATGTTCTATGGCAGAGGCAACGTATTCGTAAGCCGGGGTTATTCCTCCCATAAGCTCAACAACAATATCTACATTTTTATCGTTTATGACCTCATAAGCATCTTTTGTAAGGATATTTCTGTCTATCCTGATGCCTCTATCTCTTTTAAGATCAACATCTGCGATCCTGACAACCTTTATATCCAATCCTGTCCGTTCTTTTAATAGAGAATTATGTTCTGTGAGGATTTTGTATGTCCCGACGCCGACAGTTCCGAGACCTATGATGCCGATGCCTATCATTTCCTGCTTGAGGTATACAACAGATTTTTGATGCCTTGTACTGCCTGTCTGGTTCTGTGTTCGTTTTCCACAAGGGCAAACCGGACATAACCCTCTCCGTATTCTCCGAATCCGATGCCCGGGGAGACTGCTACTTTGGCTTCCTTCAGCAGAAGTTTTGAAAATTCCAGAGAACCCATTGCTGCAAACTCATCGGGTATTTTTGCCCAGACAAACATCGTTGCTTTCGGTCTTTCTACTTTCCATCCGTAACGGGTCAGTCCATCACAGAGTACATTTCTTCTTCTCCGGTATTTTTCAACAATTTCCTGCACATCTTCATCGCCTTCGTTCAAGGCTATTATAGAGGCAATCTGGATCGGCTGGAATACACCATAATCAAAATAACTCTTAATCCTACCGAGAGCAGAGATCATTCTTTTATTTCCCACAGCAAACCCAACTCTCCATCCAGGCATATTATAACTTTTTGAGAGAGAGAAAAATTCAACACCAACATCCTTTGCGCCTTCAACCTGTAAAAAACTCGGCGCCTGGTATCCGTCGAATACTATATCTGCATAAGCCAGATCATGGAGTATCATAAGGTCATACTCATTTGCAAAGGCAACGATCTTCTCAAAAAAGTCGATTTCAACAATCTCGGTAGTAGGGTTGTTTGGAAAGCTTATTATCAGCATCTTCGGTTTAGGCCATGTCGTCTTAATTGCCATGCTCAGCCTGTCAAAAAACTCTTCCTTCGGGAGGATAGGAATAATTCTCAAATCACCGCCCGCAATAACTACAGAGTATGTATGAATAGGATAGCTCGGATCCGGTACAAACACTACTTCTCCTTGACTGATCGTGGCAAGCACAAGATGCCCTATGCCTTCCTTGGCACCCATACTGACAACAATCTCGGATTCCGGATCAACATCAACACCATATTTTCTCTTATACCAATCGGCAATAGCCAGCCGCAATTTATAAATCCCTTTTGTTACGGAATATCTGTGGTTCTTCACGTTTCTTGCGGCCTCAATGAGTTTTGAGACAATATGCTTAGGTGTAGCCATATCCGGATTGCCCATACCAAGGTCAATAATATCCTCATTGTTTCTTCTGGCTTCTATCATAAGGTCTCTTACAATGCCAAGCCCGTAAGGCGGTAATCTTGATATTCTATAAAAATCGTCCATTTAGATGAAAATTACCATACAATAATAGCAACAATCAATATTAAAAAGGGCTGATCAGTTTTTTGTGTAATGCACAGAGGGCTGCGCTGTTTCCCGGAAACAATGGTTGCCTGTAGAAATACATCTGTTAAGTCATTACCGGGGTGATTCTTTTAATACCAATTCGCCTTCAATCATATAACTTTGTTGCCTCCTCCTCACGCTCCGCTATTTCTGGGGCTCACGTCGCCCCCTCCACGAACGAAGTACGTGGAGCCTCCCCTTCTCGCTCACTGTGTGAGCTAATGCCTGCGTCGGCTCGTCGTCGTCGCCCGGGTACCCTCTGGGTGCTATCAATGAATCCGAATTGGCATAACACCTGCAAAGAGGATATATGGCCTTTCGGCCTTGATCGTGTATTACATAATGAAATCAACGTACAACACAACATTCGTTCACTTTTTTTTATAGTACTCAGGATATAATTTTTCAGCACATTCCGGGCATATACTGTGACTGAATTCAGCTTCCGAATGGTCTCTTATATATAGCTCTATCTGTTCCCAATAACCTTCGTCATTGCGTATCTTTTTGCAGGAAGCACAAATTGGAAGCAACCCGCTCAACGTTTTTACTTTATTAAGGGCTTCCTGGAGTTCAACAATAAGCTTCTCCCGTTCTTCCTCTGCTTGCTTACGTTCCGTGGATCTTCCCAGAAGATCTCCAACAGTATTAAGAAGTTGGCGCTCTTCAGCCAAAAAAGGGCCTTCATATTCTTCCTGTCGTTCTTTAAGGTAACAGACTTCAATAGTTCCTGCCTGTTCGCCATGAACCATAATGGTACGGTTTTGCGACCATGTAGTTTTCCTGAAGTTTGCCGTGCTGTATTCATTGTTACCCCAGGTAATGCAACATGCGGTAATCTCCGGGAATTGATATGCCTTTGAAAGAATAGAGGCAAGCTCTTGTAATATTTTTTCCTGAGAAATATCGTTTCTACGAACAAGCTCAGAAATTGAGTGGAGGCAACTGAGTTCTTTTACACGCTCGCCCAAATCGTGTGAATATTTTTCCATCGCTTCTTCCGCCTGCTTACGTTCGGCAACTTCCTGTGTGAGTAATTTATTTTTTGCATCAAGTTCCGCGGTACGTTCTTTGACCAATTCTTCTAAATGTTCCTGATAGTGTTGAAGTTCCATCTCAGCTTTTTTTCGGTCTGTGATGTCATGAATAATGGAGAATAGCAATAATTGTCCTTGCACATCTATAGGTGTTGAATGTACTTCTACGGTTCTAACTTCTCCGGTGGCGAGACGATGAGGAAATACAAAATAATTATATTCTTCTCTCTCAGCACGTTTGCGTTGTTCAGCAATCTCTGAAGGGTTCAACTGATTGATGTCAGCAATATTCATAGATGAAAGCTGATCTCGTGTGTATCCATAAAATTGAGATGCTGCATGGTTGGCATCAATAATTTTGCCTGAATCAGGTTCAATTAATAGCATAACAGCGTGATGACGTTCAAAAAGTGTTTTGAAACGCTGCTTGCTTTCTTCTAATGCTTCCTCCCCGGACCCCTTGATATCAGTCTCTGATCTTTCTAATTCAGAAACTCGTTGACGCAGCTTTGAAAGTTCGTCGAGGAGTTGTTCCTTGCTCATATTTTTGTCTTCTATCACCAATGCCTCAAAAGAATAACTACCAATATAAGTATACTACACTGTTATAATTTTTACTTCTGTGAATTGCAGGGATAATATATTGAAACAAAATGAATGGAAATGAAACATAAAGCTGGAAAAGTCCAAATTACTATTTGAAATGGTGCTTTGTGAGGCGTGACTTATAAATCACGATTTCATGAAGACAGCGAGTGTGTCAGCCCAAAACTGTTCAGCAGTTGACAACCATTAAAACTGAGGACTGCGGATCGAAAGTGAGAAGAGCATTGCCATTTGGCGGAGGCAATAGAGAAAGCCCCCTTGTTATAGGAGGCTTTCAAATGCATCAGGTCTTATAGCTTGCGAACATTCTCAGCAGCAGGGCCCTTAGGGCCTTTGACGATATCGAAACTGACACGGTCGCCCTCAGCCAGAGATTTAAAACCTTCTCCCTGGATGGCGGAATGATGCACGAATACATCGTTTCCACCCTCCTGCTCGATAAAACCAAATCCCTTTGAATCATTAAACCATTTGACTTTTCCTTCTGGCATCCTCATTCTCCTTTAGTATTGGGTTTCTTCGTGAAATCATTTCACAAAAATAAGTATGAATACTTCTTCCCGAAAATGCAAGCTTATTCACTATTTAATACCTTCCTCACACTTGTGGGGGTCTTTTCTTTCCGTATGGGGTTATAAACGTCTGTTGCTGCACAAAATTACAGAAAACCTGTAGTTCATAGAGATATTTTTCAACATCTTCCCGTATATAGGTTCCAATGCCCTTTTCAAAATCTGTTTTTATAGATATAAGGCCTTTAACCTGTTTCTTAACAGATTTGGGCTTTGTATTAACAGGGGCAGGTTTGACTTTTTTGTATGCGGTGAGTCTGCTCTCTAAAGATGTATAGGTCACCGGTGTTTTTAAAATGTCGGTAAATATCGTCATAAGGTCGGGGCAATCAAGGTTGGCGGCAAAGAGATAACCCTGGGAAACGGGGAGATTTCCTGCCGAAATTGTTGCCTGAATTTCAGGAGAAAGTTTTAAAAGTGAAATAGTGCGATGTAGCGTCCGTATTGACTTTCCGGAGATATTGACCGTTTCTGACAATGTGTCAGAAACTCCATCCTGGAGGTAGTCAGGAGAGCGCTCGTAGTTCACCAAATCGGCCATAAAGTTATCCACGTTATATCCTTTGTCAGGATGTTTCGCCTGAATATATG